>JAHECK010000142.1 GCA_024641785.1 Flavobacteriales bacterium
CTCCGGTTGGTGTGATCTATGATAATTTTGAAAACGTTCAGGAATATGGAATGGATGATCTTTTAAATGAAATGGAGGCTAATATTAAAGCAGATATTGAATGGGTAAATTTCGAATTGAATAGCAGAGAAGATGATCCGATTTCTTTAAATTTTCACCTCTCCGAATTGGAAAAGAAATTTATTTTATCGGCACTTGAACGAGGGGATAATAAAAAATCATTTGACCGATTGGAAGTCATTTTTACTAAAAATAAGTAAAGATTGAATTATATTTATAGAAAGTAACTTTTACTTCAACTGATGAGTGATAAAAAAGCATCCGATTCTTCTAAAGACAACAAAAATGTTGGGTCTAAAATGGATGAAAAAACTCAAAAAAGCATTGAAGAAATTGATAAGGAAACTGAAAAGTTAAAGAAAAGACTCAATGTTTCTTTCCTTTCCTTTTGGAAAAATATCAGGAAATGGTTAAAGTATATTCTGGATATCCGAGAAGGTTCTGATGCTGAAAAGACCCGCGAAGCCATTATTCATGATATTGAATTCAGGGGGGCTAATGTATGGTCACTTATTGCTTCCATTATCATCGCATCAATAGGTCTGAACATGAATTCCACCGCGGTTGTGATCGGTGCCATGCTCATTTCACCATTGATGGGCCCCATAATAGGTATTGGATATTCAATCGCTATCAATGATCTGACCCTGTTAATAAAAGCGATTAAGAATTTCGCGGTGATGGTGATCCTGTCTATTATTACTTCAACGTTATATTTCTGGGCCTCACCTTTAAGTGCACCATCGGCCGAATTGATAGGAAGGACTCAACCTACATTGCTTGATATGTTTGTTGCAATCTTTGGTGGAATAGCCGGGATAGTTAGTATATCAAAATCAGAACGAACAAATGTTATTCCGGGTGTAGCGATCGCCACTGCATTAATCCCACCCCTTTGCACCTCAGGTTATGGAATTGCTACAGGAAATCTTTCCTTCTTTGTCGGAGCTTCTTATTTATTCTTGATCAATTCTGTATTTATTTCACTCGCCTCCTTCGGGATTATCCGTTACTTGCGGTTTCCTCACAGAAAGCATATTGACCACAAAAGAGCGGTCAAAGTAAGGAGAGTGATGATCATCTTCAGTATCCTTGTTATGATCCCTAGTGCATATACCTTTTGGGGAGCAATCAAAAAATTCAATTTCGAATCCCAGGCAAATGCTTTTATCAAGGATGTATGTATTGCTCCTAATACGAAAATTATTAAAACGGAATTCAGCTTTAAAAAAGACACGGTTAATTATATCGATCTATATATGATAGGTAGTCAGTTAGATACACTTACAATAAGTACTTGGAAAACAGATATGCAGAATTATAAATTGGAGAATACCCAACTGCGTATTTATCAAAATACAGAGATTCAACAACAAAATATTGCCATTGATGATCTGGAACGAAATGTAAAAACCGGGATTATTGAAGAATTATATCAACGTAATCAGCAGGTTCTGGTAAATAAAGACGAACGAATCAATCTGCTGGAAAATGAATTAGCTAAATATAAAAGCAGTGAAATTCCCTTTATCCGAATAGATGGTGAGGTTAAAAGCCTTGAACCTTATGTTAAAAGCATTGCACTTGGAGAAAATTATTTTAAAACGGACTCAAGTAGAGTAGATACAGTTTACTCTATGCTTATTAAATGGGATGATAAGATTAAAAATAACAAGACGAAGAAGAAAGAAATAGGCGAAAAATTAGCAAATTGGCTTAAAGTTAGGATTAATAAGGATTCTGTAATTGTAGTAAATATTAATTGATCGTCTTCGTATTAGATGCATTCACAAAAAGAACTGTACCTAATTTATCATAAACATCAAAAGCATCTGATTTTTGCTCCTCTACATCCGCATCTGTAAATCCAATGATCGCCAGATCCGATTCTGCTGATCTTTCATTAATGATGTCTTTAAAAGGACGATCATCAAGATTTTCTACCAGTTCGATATTTTGAGGTGCTATAGGAAGTCTTCCACTTTTGATCATCTCTTGAATTCGTTCTTGTTTTTGCTTAAACTTATGAGAATTATAAATGGAAAAAACTTTAATTTGAGCGTCTTCCCAGTCGGGATGCCCAAGTAAAATATAACCTAAAAGTACTATCAAAGTAGCATTTCTGAAATCATTTGTTGTTAGCCATAAGTGAATTTCTTTTTTAAATCCATAGCCTTTGATCGAGCTTCTTAGCAAACAAATGTCTAATTGCTTTGCTTTTAAAATTTTATAATTGGACAGAATATTTTCAAGTTCCACAATATCCGATTTCACATATTCAAAAAGGATCATATTGTTACCTTTTCCACTGATCCCCGGTAGCTGGATCCCCTGAGCCAGAGCAGAAGTGAAACTCGGAGAAATAATGGTATCGATATAAACCCGGTTTCTTGAACCATGGGCTTGCTTAAGCAGCTTCTTTTTTACCAACTCCGCTCGCTTATTGGTCTCCTTATCCAGAAAACCTTCTATAAAATGAATATAAGTACCAAAACCATAAGTGTGTGATATCCAGCGGGTCATATCAAAAACACTATTTCGATCAAATGAAGAAGAAGTAAGGCAAAGTAAAAAAGGGCGCCAGTGGGTTTCTAATGCATCATCGTCTCTTTTTTGAAGGAAGATCTGCATCCAACGTGTAGCCTGAAAGATTACTCCCTGAAAAACTTTCGACATCATCATTTTATCTTTATTCGATCTGGTGATCCAGATAAAGATCCCTACCATCATAAACATGGCGATCCAGGCATAAACCGGATTCATTTTGAACATAAAGAAAAATGAAAGGATCCCACCAAGTAAGGAGATGCTCCAATGCGATCTGAATGTGGGTCTGTATGCAGGATCTGCAGCAAAATGCTCAAGAAAGGAAACCATGTTTATAGCTCCATAAGTGAGCATAAAAAACATGGAGATAATTTCTCCCACCACATTTATATCATTAATGATCACAAATAAGAATGCGATTCCGATCGTGATAAGGGAAGCATTAAAAGGTTCGTTTGTTTTAACTTTTCCTTTTGATAACCACTCATTGGAATTTCCAGGAAAAATTTTATCATTTCCTATCGCTTGTAAAGTTCTTGGCGCTACTAAAATAGATCCTAAAGCGGATGAAATTGCTGCACATGCAAGTCCAATTGGAATGATCGGACCCCAAACAGCTATTTTCGACATTACTAGTGGATCTGATGCAAGATCTTCAGGTGATGCAGAGTAAAATAGTTTTATCACTACAGCCAGATATACAATACTTCCCAATACAGTGGCCCATAGGGTTCCTCGTGGAATACTATGCTTTGGATCTTTTAAATCTCCTGAGAGACCAAGTCCTGCCGCAATTCCTGTGAAAGCCGGGAAGATAATAGCAAAGACCTTAAAGAATTCCATCGGCTCACTGGGTTGTCCATTAATAATCACCGTGTTGATCCTTGTAAATATCGTACTCGAATCTGCTGAATAAGTGGAATCTCCGAATAAGAACATTCCAAGACTTACAAATATTAGCGCCACAACAAAATAGAGTGCCTTTATTCCCAAATTGGCTCCTTTAGCCAATATAAGGATTGATAATAAGCTCATGGTAGTAAGCGTGATCATCAATCGTGATATTTCCCAACCCTTATCATGGATCATCCATTGACGGACCGGTTCTAAAGCTTCTGTAAATGCGATTACATAAAATGCAATACTTATTGCTTGAGATAAAAAAAGAGCGATTCCAATCGAACCTCCAATATTTAATCCGAAGGACCTTGAAATAATGTAATAAGCACCTCCACCTTCAACCTTTTGATTAGTAGCAATTTCCGATACTGCCATGGCAGTTGGGATGGTTACAAGATGACCTAAAAGTATAATTCCTAAGGTGCCTAATAAACCCACATTAGCGATAGCCTTTCCAAATTGCAGGAAAAGTACGGCGCCAAGAATAGTGGATATCGCGGTCATGAAAACCGGAAGGGTTCCCATTGTTTTTATATGTTGACTAGCCTTGGGACTCATTAATTAGTTTAGGATACGAAAAGTATGTAATTACGGTAAATTATCCTCAATATCTTCAGAAAGAATAATAAAACTTGAACTTAAGCTTGCCAGAACGGGTTCTTTTAAAGACTTATTTCGCATGGCTTTTTAATTATTTTTGTTTTTTCCTTTACTACCTTTGTCTTATAATAAAATTACACATGGAAATCCATTATATTACTCCTGATCATCTTAGTATCGAAAGAGTAGGAGAGCTAATTTCTGATCCATCAATTCAATTAGCCCTTTCCGAAGAATCGAAAAATAGAATTATAAAGTGTCGGGATTATTTAGACCATAAAGTTAAAAATATCGATGGGCCTGTTTATGGTATCAATACTGGATTTGGTTCTTTATATAACAAAACAATTGATGGAAAGGATCTTGAAAAACTTCAGGAGAATTTGGTGAAAAGCCATGCTTGTGGAACCGGGAAAACGATTTCTAACCGGCTGGTTAAAACGATGTTATTATTAAAAATAAATGGTTTGTCCTTTGGGTTTTCTGGTGTTCAGCTATCTACTGTTGAACGCTTGATAGAGATGTATAATAAGGAGGTTTTTCCGGTCATACATGAACAAGGATCTTTAGGTGCTTCAGGTGACCTTGCTCCATTAGCACATTTGTCATTAGCGCTTATTGGTGAAGGAGAAGTTTGGTTTAAAGGACGGATAATGCCTTCGAAAGAAGGTTTTGCACTCGCAGGCATCGAAGTCATTCGCTTAAAATCGAAGGAAGGCTTAGCCTTACTTAATGGAACTCAGTTTATGAGTGCCTTAGGCGTAAATAATATTTTATTAGCCGAACGTTTATTAGTTCTTGCCGACTTGATCGGAGCTTTATCTCTGGAAGCCTATGACGGAAGAATTGAACCTTTTTATGATCAGGTTCATTTGGTAAGAATGCATCCGGGTCAGTTAAGTACCGCACGAAATATTCGTTATTATATTGAAGATAGCGAGATCATTCGCCAACCTAAATTACATGTTCAGGATCCATATTCATTCAGATGTATTCCACAAGTTCACGGAGCGAGCAGGGATGCTTTTAATTTTGTTTATGGTGTTTTTGAACGTGAGATCAATTCGGTGACAGATAATCCAACCATTTTTCCGGATGAAGACCTTATCATCTCAGCAGGAAATTTCCATGGGCAACCCCTCGCTTTAGCTACTGATCAATTAGCGATCGCTATGGCTGAAATAGGAAATATTTCGGAAAGAAGAACTTATAAAATGCTTGGTGGATTAAGAGATCTGCCTCCTTTTTTAGTGAAAAATCCAGGCTTAAATTCCGGATTTATGATCCCTCAATATACCGCCGCTTCGATCGTTAGTATGAATAAACAATTATGTACTCCCTGTTCTGTGGATAGTATCACATCCTCAAACGGACAGGAAGATCATGTGAGTATGGGTGCGAATGGTGTGGTGAAAACAATGACCGTTCTTAAAAATGTGGAGCGAATTCTGGCTATCGAATTGATGAATTCTGCACAGGCTCTTGAGTTTAGAAGACCAATGAAATCATCTAAAATTTTAGAAGACCTTTATTCAAAATATAGAAAAGTAGTCCCTTTTATTGAAGAAGATAAAGTGCTTTACCCAATGATCGAACAGAGTATTCAATTCATTCAAAATCTGGATCTATCTGACTATGGAACAAGCTAAAATGGTCAGGCCAAAACTGCTTAGAATCTTAATTTATTTAAGTTTTATAGGAAGTTTCTGGAATATGTTTGTGGGCTTAAGCAATGCGCTTTCCGAGCCAAGTATCGAACGCTACGAAACTTTTATGGGAAATATGGATCAGATAGATGATGGCAGTCCTGAAATGGCGATCATGCGTGAACAGATCTCTGTATATATCTCAAATATTAATCAGAACATTGTAAATTTTGGAGCAGTTGAGTTTATGCTTAATGCGATCAGTCTTATCGGCGTTTATCTGATGTATAATAATAGAAGAATTGGATTTACGGTTTATATGATCGTACAGCTTCTCCTGCTTGGAACACCCATTTATTTTGGATCTTATAGCCTGTTTTCGATAAGTCTTACTGTTTTTTACGCTTTTATTACAATGATATTTTTAGCGCTTTATTCTTCTCAATTAAAATATTTAGAGGCATAGAAAGGCTAAATAATAGCTAATTGGTATTTTAATTATGGCTAAATATGATGTGATTCTGCTTACCGAATCAAGATTCGATAACCCGATCCTAAAGAATGATTATATTAATAATGTCATTTTAGAAGATGAACTTTTAACTGAGGCATTGCTTAAAAAAGGACTTTCTGTAAGGAGGTGGGATTGGGCAAGAAAAGATGTAGACTGGAGAGATGGGAAGTATTTACTTTTTCGATCGACCTGGAATTATCATCACTATTGGGATGAATTTTCAGCATGGCTAAAAGCAAGCGAAAAGATCTGTGAATTTATAAATCCGATTGCTACTATTCGCTGGAATTTAGATAAAAGATATTTACTTGAACTCAAAGAAAAAAAGGTAAATGTGGTGAATACAATGCTTATTGAAAAGGATGATAAGCGATCGCTTCAAACGATTTACAACGAATTTGGAGTGAAGGATATCGTATTAAAACCATTGATATCAGCCGGAGGAAGGCATACATATCGCCTAGCTAAGGAAGACATTAACTCACATGAAAAACTTTTTAATGAGCTAATAGCAGTGGAAGCGATGATGCTTCAAGAGTTCCAATATAATGTACCTAAAGAAGGCGAACTATCGCTGATGTTTTTTGGAGGGATATATTCTCATGCGGTTTTAAAAAGAGCGAAAGAAGGTGATTTTCGCGTACAGGATAATTGGGGCGGTAGGGTGTACGATCATAAAGCTAGTGATGAAGAGATCCTTTTTTCAAAGCATGCATTCCAGCAGATCGATCCGCTTCCGGTCTATGCAAGAGTGGATATTTTTAGAGATAATAATGATCAACTTGCACTTGCCGAAATAGAATTGATCGAACCCGAACTCTGGTTTCGACGTCATC
>JAHECK010000143.1:0-5540 GCA_024641785.1 Flavobacteriales bacterium
TTGCCAAATGCACCCGTTGTAACGATCACTGAATTTACCGGACCCGCCTGTGAATTACCTTCTTTAATTGCCAGTATAAATCTTACATCAGCTATTGCATGTAATGGTGATGCCACAGGTGCCTTAGAAGTAACTACAGAATACGGAGTTGAACCTTATACCTATAGTTGGGATGTACCCGGTGTGGAAGGAAGTAACCCAAGCGGACTTGTTGCAGGTACTTATTGTGTTACTGTAATTGATGCTGTTCCGGATACTTCATATGTTTGTTATGAAATAACAGAAGCTGCAACGGCACTTTCTGTCAGCTCAAATACACTGCCTGATAATGGAACAGGAAACGGGATGGCTTTATTAACTGTTTCCGGAGGTCAATCTCCTTATACCATTACATGGGATACTGATCCGGTACAAAACGGGCCTATCGCTCAAAACCTTACAAACGGAGTTTACTCCTATACTATCGTTGATGCCTTGGGATGTACAATCGAAGGTGAAGTAACTATCCTATTTGTTGGTATAGAGGAAATTACAGGATTACAGCACTTCGAATTTTATCCCAATCCTGCAAATGATATCGTCAACCTGACTATCCAATTTAAGCAAAATAAAGATTTCTCGATTCAAATTATGAATTCATTGGGGCAGTCGGTAATGGATCTTGGAACAAGCAATGGAGCGCTTTTCCGTGATGATATTGACGTCAGTAATTTGAACGCCGGATTCTACTACATTAATATAGATGTAGACGGATTCAGATTGACAAAAAAATTAAGTGTTAAATAGTAGAAATTACTTTTTTAAAGGGAAAAAGGTTCATCACATCGATGAGCCTTTTTTTATTTATTTAATAGACATATTGTGATGATCGGCTTGTATTGGCTTCACATTTTCATACCTTTAGACGCTTTAAAAAATATACGCAATGAATAAAATAATTACCTCAATGTTTATGCTAAGCATTTTTGCTTTTAGCACATGTAATAATCCTCAAGAATCTAGTAATGAAGCTGCAATGGATGAAATTTCTCCAAATCAAAAAAAGGTAAATGAATATGTAGAATTTACCCTAACAAGTGATTTATCAAAACTAAGTGAAAATCAACGTAAAATGATTCCGCTATTAATTCAGGTTGCTGAAATTATGGATGATATGTTTTGGAAAGAAGCTTATGGAGATAGAAATGCTTTGTTAAACTCTTTGACAAAACCCGAAGACATTGCTTTTTGTAAAATAAATTATGGTCCATGGGACCGATTGGGAGATAATGCTCCATTTATTGAAGGAGTTGGTGAAAAACCTTTGGGTGCACAATATTATCCCTTGGATATGACCATAGCAGAATTTGAGGCTTGGGATGATGATACAAAAAGCAGCCTGTATACCATGGTGAGAAGGGATACTTCAGGTGCCCTTATTTCTATTCCATTTTATGACTATTTCGCTGCAGAGATTCAGCAAGTTTCCGATCTTTTAATGCAGGCCTCTGAATTAGCGGACGATGAAGGTTTTAAAAATTATTTAAAACTAAGAGCGGCTGCATTAATGAATGATGACTATTTACAAAGTGATTTAGCATGGATGGATATGAAGAATAATCATATCGATTTTGTCGTTGGTCCGATCGAGAATTATGAAGACAAATTATTTAACTACAAAGCTGCTCATGAAGCGTATGTATTGATCAAGGATACTGAATGGAGCGAAAGACTTGCGAAATATGTTTCCTTTCTCCCTGAGTTACAGGAAAATTTACCGGTGCCTCCGGAGTATAAAAAAGAGAATCCGGGTACCGATTCCGACCTTAATGCCTACGATGTGGTTTATTATGCCGGTGATTGTAATGCCGGTAGTAAAACCATCGCCATTAACCTTCCAAATGATGAACGTGTACAATTGGAAAAAGGGACCCGAAGACTGCAATTGAAAAATGCCATGAAGGCGAAATTCGACAAGATCATGCTTCCTATTTCCGAATTATTGATTGATGAGAGTCAGCGTAAGCACGTTACTTTTGATGCCTTTTTTGGAAATACGATGTTCCATGAGGTTGCCCATGGTCTAGGTATAAAGAATACCATAGACGGTTCAAGCACAGTTAGAAAAGCACTATTAGAACATGGTTCTGCCTTAGAAGAAGGTAAAGCTGATATTCTTGGGGTGTATATGATCACGCAATTACATGCAAAAGGGGAGATCGATGGAGATCTAATGGATTATTATACTACTTTCTTAGCGGGAATTTTTCGATCTGTTCGCTTTGGAGCCGCTTCGGCTCACGGAAAAGCAAATATGATCCGTTTTAATTATTTCGCAGAAAATGGTGCATTTACTTATAATCCGGAGACTCAAACTTACTTTGTGAATTTTGAGAATTTCCAAAAAGCCATTGATGGTTTGTCTAATATCATTCTCGTACTTCAAGGCAATGGTGATTATGAAGGTGTAGATGCTTTATTTAATGAGATGGGTATAGTAGGTCCACAATTACAAAAAGATCTTGATCGAATTCAGGCAGCGGGTATTCCAAGGGATGTGATTTTCAATCAAGGAGTTGCTGTCTTAGGTCTTTAATCTTAATAATATCATAAAGAATCATTTATTATGAAACGAATTATTTATAGTCTTTTAATTCTCTGTTTAGTCATTCCATTTACGAATGCAGAAGCACAAAAAAATAAAAAGGGCAATACTTCCACGAAAGAGGTGGTTGATTCGCTAAAAAATGTTTCCCTTGGAGGATTGCGATTTAGAAGTATCGGACCTTCCATTACGGGGGGAAGAATTGTAGCTATTGCAGTAAATCCTTCCAATGCTGACGAATTTTTCGTTGCCTCAGGTCATGGTTCTTTATGGAAAACAAGTAATCACGGAATTACCTTCGATCCGGCCTTCGAAAATCAAAAGTCTTTTGCGATCGGTGCGGTAGAATATGATCCCAGTAACCCCCATACCGTATGGGTTGGAACTGGTGAAAATAATAATCAGAATAATGTGATCTATGGTGATGGAGTATATAAAAGTGAAGATGGAGGAAGTAGCTGGACTAATAAAGGCTTAAAGAATTCGGATCATATTGGAGGGATCGTAGTTGATCCTAGAAATTCGAATGTAGTTTTTGTAGCTGCCTATGGTTCGTTGAGAAATCCAGGAGGTGACCGCGGTATCTTTAAAACTACCGATGGAGGTGAGACCTGGAAAAATGTGCTTCATATAAGTGAATATACCGGATGCTACGAAGTACATATGGATCCATCGAATCCAAACATCCTTTATGCAGTAGCTCATCAGCGAATGAGAAAAGTCTTTACCGGTGTTAGTGGCGGACCTGAAACTGCGATCTACAGATCTTTAGATAATGGAGAAACATGGGATAAAATTACTAATGGACTTCCGGGTGAAGATCTTGGAAGGATAGGAATGGATATTTCCCCGGCCAATCCGGATGTACTTTATGCTATCGTTGAAGCCAAAAAGGAAAAAGGAATCTATCGAAGTAATGACAGAGGAGCGAGTTGGTCGAAGCAAAGTTCATATATCTCAGCCTATCCTTTTTACTTTCAAAAAGTAGTCTGCGATCCCAATGATGAAAATGTACTTTTCAGCATGGATGTCTTTAATAAAATGAGTAAAGATGGCGGAATAACCTGGACCAGCTTGGGTTCAAAATTGAAACACGTGGATAACCACGCGATGTGGATCGATCCGACCAACAGCAATCACCTTATTTCCGGCTGTGACGGTGGAGTATATGAAACTTATGACCTTGGTGCAAACTGGGATTTTAAAGCAAATCTTCCTATCACAGAGATCTATAAAATTACTGCTGATCAAAGTGAACCTTTTTATAATGTCTATTTTGGAACACAGGATAATAATAGTCTGGGCGGCCCTTCACGAACCATCAATGCAGCGGGAATTACCAATGCTGATTGGTTCTTCACAAATGGAGGGGATGGATTTGAAACACAGGTAGACTGGAAAAACCCTGACATACTTTATGCTATGTCCCAAAATGGTGGTCTAGTGCGCTATGACAAGAAGAGCGGAGAGAATTTATATATCAGACCCTATGAATTCAATGATACTGCTTATCGTTTCGATTGGGATGCTGCCTTGTTGATCTCACAGTTTGATAATAAAAGACTTTATTTTGGTGGAAATTTTCTACTTCGAACCAATGATATGGGAAGTACCTGGGATGTGATCAGTCCGGATTTAACTCGTGGAACACCTCAGGAAATGGACGAGCTTATGGGAAGAAGCTGGAGTATCGATGATCTTGCATGGAAATCAAGTACAGCTTATATCGTAACAATAGCTGAATCACCTAAGGATGAAAATAAATTATATGTTGGTACAGGAGACGGATTGATCCATTATAGCAATGATGGTGGTAAGTCCTGGGTGGGGTCTAATTCGATTCCCGGACTGCCTAAATATGCACGAATTCATCAAATCATCGCTTCAAATCACGATATAAATGTGGCTTATGCAGCCTGCCATGATTTTATTGGAGGAAGTAAAAAACCTTTCGTTTATAAAACTACTGATGGTGGAAAGAACTGGACTTCCATTACTTCCAATTTACCTGAAGTTGGTGCGACATATACCGTGGCGGAAGATCATGTAGATGCCAAGCTATTATTTGTCGGAACTCAATTCGGACTCTACGTTTCAAATGATGGAGGAAAAGACTGGGTCGCATTCAAGAACGGAATGCCTAATACCACGATCATGGATATGGAGATCCAAAAAAGAGAAAATGACCTGGTTGTATCTACTTTCGGAAGAGGGGTTTATATTTTAGATGATTATAGTCCCTTAAGAAATATTACTAAAGATCTATTACAGGAAGAGGCTCATATTTTTCCTATTAAAGATGCGCTGATGTACATTCCTGCCCAACGATTAGGAGATAAAGGGGTTGGAAATCAAGGGGCTAGTTATTACGCAGCATCTAATCCGGAAGTAGGAGCTGTATTTACTTATTATATTAAGGAAGGCTTTAAGTCCTTGAAGGATAAACGTCGTGAAATTGAAAAGGAAAAACAAAAGAATGGCGAAAAAGTAGCCTTTCCTAGTTATGAAGAAAGGGAAAAGGAGAATAATGAAATAGAAGCGTATCTTATTTTCGAGATCAAAGATGAGAATGGGGAGTCGGTTCGTAAGATCAAGAAAAGTGTATCGAGTGGTATCCAACGAGTGGTTTGGGATTTCAGATATACTCCCAATTCACCGATCAATTTTGATTCGGCCGATCCGGATATGTACTGGTATGAGCCTGAGGTGGGTTATATGGTAGTGCCCGGAAATTATAGCGTTTCTTTAAGTAAATATGAAGCCGGACAATTCACCGAATTGGTAGCTCCTCAGAAATTTGTTTGCAAATCTCTGAATAATACAAGCTTACCGGCCAAAGATAAAGAAGCTTTGGATGCCTTTAATAAAAAAGTGGCTGAGTTAACGCGTGCCTTAAGAGGAGCGGACGAGTTTAATAATGAGATGAAAGGTAAAATCGCTTATTTAAAGAAAGCTG
>JAHECK010000143.1:5550-7063 GCA_024641785.1 Flavobacteriales bacterium
TTATGGATGCACCAAATGTGCCTTTGGAAACATTAAATCAAATTGAAGAGATCGAAGCTGACATGAGAAGTTTAAATAAAGAACTGCATGGCGATTATCTGATCAGTCAGTACGAAGGTGCTTCTCCAACTTCATTGAGCGATCGATTGGATCTGATCACCTATGCATTATGGGGAACGACTGCGGCGCCAACTACTACTTTTATTAAATCCTATGATTATGCTGCGGAGCGCTATGATAAAGTGCTGGAAGACATCCTTGCGATCGAAGTGAAAGTGAATGCGGTAGAAGATGCATTAGAAAAATATGGCGCTCCGGCTACACCGGGAAGATTGCCTGCTTGGAAAAGAGATTAATGAAGGCATTGAATCGACCATTTATTTGAATTGATTCATATATTAAATATTATTGGGAACTGCTCAAAAATGAGCAGTTCTTTTTTTAAATAAGGCATCTTAAAAAAAAGGATTGCGTTAACTATTATAGAACGATTATTTTCGGGCTTTTAAAACTTATTCGATATTATGAAACAAATTATTCTTGTTTGCACTTTATTTATTTCAATTTTTTCAATAAAAGCACAGGATGCTTTAAACATTTCTTTACTATCTCAATGGTCTGATTCTACTTTACCACCAACCAATCAATATGATAATGCATACAATGAGATCTGGGGCTATGCCACCGAAGATGCTGAATATGCTATCATAGGGTCGACTATGGGAACCCACTTTATTGATGTAACAGATCCCACCAATATCAGTGAAGTTGCCTTTGTCGAAGGAGCGGCTACCGGTGTAAATATTGTACATCGTGATTATCACGATTATGCGGGCTACCTCTATATGGTATGTCAGGAAGGTCCGAGCACCTTACAAATTGCGGATCTGAGTTATCTTCCGGATTCTGTTCATGTCGTTTACGATTCAAATGCCCTAATAAAAGGAGCGCACAATATATTTATCGATGAAGCTACGGCAAAATTATATGCGATGGATGTCTATCCTGTCAGTGGTAGTTTTATCGGTTTGAGAATTTTATCGCTGGAAGATCCAATCAATCCAACGCTGATCACCGACAGAAACATTGGCTCGGATGTGCACGACATCTTTGTTAGAAATGATACGGCTTTTTTAAACAGAGGATGGAACAGTTCCTTAGAAGTATATGATTTTGCAGATACTGAAAATCCGGTTCTATTAGGTTCTTTAGATACCTATGAAGGCCAGGGTTACAATCATTCCGGTTATCTAAGTGATGACGGAATGATCTATATAATGGGGGATGAAACCCACGGAAGTCCTGTGAAGATCCTGGATGTAAGTGACCTTTCCGATATGGAGATCATAGCAACGATGTCGTCTGAGGTTGCGAGCAATTCGATTCCCCACAATCAACTTATTAAAGGGAATCTGATCTATTCAAGTTATTATTATGATGGGGTATATGTGTGGGATTTTTCGGATCCTTTGAATCCGGAATTGGTTGGGTTCTATGACACATCCACTATCCC
>JAHECK010000144.1 GCA_024641785.1 Flavobacteriales bacterium
AAGGAGAAAATTTACAATAACTGAGAGCGGTAGATCAAATACCAAAGCAAGGTCATTGTGATCCCGACTGAAAATAAGACATTGGCAATTCCATACCAGAACTGACCTGTTTTAAATAAGACCAAGGTTTCGAAACTGAAGGTAGAAAAAGTACTAAAGCCACCTGTAAAACCGATGATAACAAAAAAGAACCAAAAATTCTTTTCTGAGAACATGGGCTCATATTTTCCCAAGGCGAGTCCTAATATCAAACAAGCGAGCAGATTGGCAAGAAAGGTTCCCAATGGAAGATCGTGTTTAAAGTAGAATAAAACGCCTTTGCTTATCCCATAACGAGCAATACTGCCCAAACCTCCTCCTAAAAAAATAGCGATTATTTGATAGAGCATAGTTCTAGTTTCACGAAAAAATAGAATAAATGATTATTCCGTCTTATCGTCTTTTTGATCCTTGTCTTTTGTTTCTTTTTTACTTTTTAAAGGTGGTTTTACTTCTTCAACAACTTTAAAATCCTTTTTATCCTGTTGCCCTTTCAGATAGTCAGGTAAATTTAAGCCTGCCATGTTAAACATTTCTTGCAGCGGAGGAACAGACCCATAAATACCGGAAATAAAATCGGCAGTTGATGTTTTTCCTCCCTCTTTTTTAGAACCGCTATCCCAAACGGTTACTTTATCTATTTTGATATTTTTAATCGCATCCGCTTGAAGTCTAACCAATTCGGGCAATTTATCAGCGATCATGATCATTACAGCATCTTTACTATCATCTCCTGCTGCTTTAACTAATTGTTTGAAACCTTCGGCTTGCTTACTTAGAATTTCATAGATTCCTCTTGCTTCAGCATCCATTTTTAAGTAGATAGCATCAGCATCTCCTTTTGCTAATCTTCTGGTTTGCTCAGCGATGGCTTCAGCATCAATTTGAACTTTTTCTTTATCAATTTCGGCTGGGACTACGATATTTGCATGTTGCGTAGAGCGATCTCTATTTGCTCTGGCGTCTTCTGCTTCTCGTTGTGCTTGGTAGGCTTCTTCTAAAGCTTTTGCTTCTTTTACTTTTTCTGCTGCAACAGCCAAACGTTGTGCTTCTGCTTGTTCGAGTCTTCTTAAAGCATCGGATTTAGCGATATCGATTTTCGCTGTATTCTCTCCTTCAACTGCTCTTGCGTTGGCTTCGGAAGTTTTTACCCTTTCGCTCATTTGAGCATCTGCTTCTCCAATTTTAGCGAGTGCATCGGCATCTGCCATTTGAATCCGTTCATTCCTTTGGGCATTTGCTTCTCCAATATTTGCCTGTGCCATTGCTGCCGCTACTTGAGTTCTCTGATCTTGTTGCGCATTTGCTTGGCCGATCAATCCATCACGATCTTTTTCAGCCACACTTTTAATCGCATCATTGATTGCTTTTGCAGCTGCTTCTTTTCCTAAAGCTTCAATATAACCCGATTCATCCTTGATATCCGTAACATTTACATTGATCAGTTTTAGTCCGATTTTTTTCAATTCTTGCTCCACATTAGAAGCAACATTGGTTAAGAATTTATCACGATTGCTATTGATCTCTTCAATATCCATGGTCGCAACAACCAAACGTAATTGTCCGAAAATGATGTCTTTAGCAAGATCATAGATTTGACTTTGGTTAAGACCAAGTAGTCGTTCGGCTGCATTCCCCATTAACTCCGGTTCGGTAGTGATCCCAACTGTAAAGCGGGAAGGTACATCAACACGAATGTTTTGTTTTGATAAGGCATTGGTAAGATTTACCTCTATAGAAATAGGTGTAAGATCTAGAAAAGCGTAGTCTTGAACGATAGGCCAGATAAAAGCTGCACCACCATGAATGGTTTTAGAAGATTTTGATCCGCCGGATCCACTTCCCACTTTTCCATAAACGACCAGAATTCGATCGGAAGGGCAGCGTTTATATCTTTTAACAAGCGCGTAAAATAGAATGAAAACAAATACGATTGCAATGATTACTGCAATGGTAGCAAAAGTTAATCCGGTCATTCGTTTGAGGTATTTTTGGTTACTAATAATAGGTGCCCGTCGATGACTTCAAGTACTTTCACGACCTTACCCATTTTTAAATCTTCTTTATCATTTGTTATGGCGCTCATTTCGCGCATAGAACCTTGAATGTTTATTTGAATTTTACCCATCCCTTCTCCATTGGCAGGTATTACAAGGTATACTTCGCCAACTCTACCTATGGCATTATTTACTTTAAGTGTGCCATCATCTACCATCGTACTTAATAAATAATAGACTCCGGCCATAACGAACATCATAGCTAATCCGCTAGCGAAAGAAATAATAATGGTTAAAGCACTACTTAGATCGCTATTGATACAGGCTAATCCTACCCATGAAAAAATGGTAAAAAAACCAACGAGGTTTTTAAAAGTTATAAATTGAAAACCAATTCCTGCATCATCAGAAATTTCAGCATCAGCATCCGGAACATCGCTATCTACATCACCACCAAAAAAGGTAGTAATCATAATAAACAGAAAAGTTAAGGTGGATGGAATAGCCATTAACCAAAAGACTTTCTCGAATCCTTCAATCCCAGAAAACCATGCATTTAATTCTTCTATCATTTAATTTTTGTTAACCTAGTAAAGTTATTATTAATGAAGGAAAATTAAAGTGAATTAGGAACTAATTTAAAAGATCGTCAGTGATTTTAGCTATTGGAATTGTATGTGTTTTTAAATCAGAATGATAGCTTTATAGCTAGGTTATTTTTGAAAGTGGAATAGAGGCTAATTTGTAAACAAAAAAACCAATAATACTTCCTAAAATCCATCCTCCGATTACATCAGCCGGATAGTGAACGCCGATATAAATTCTTGAATACCCGATTATAAAAGCCCAAAGAATAAAGAGAATATAAATTTTAGGATATTGAAATTTTAGAAGTCCTGTAAATAAGACTGCTAAACCGGCATAATTAGCAGCATGAGAAGAAACAAAACCATATAAACCGCCACAATGTTCTTTTAATAAATGGATTTGATCTAAAATCTCCGAATTATGACAAGGTCGGTAACGCTTAACGACTTCTTTAAAAGCGTTTACGGAAAGCTGATCGGTTAATGTAATTGAAATAATGATGGCGAGAACCACCCATAAAAATGCTTTTCCGGGATAAGCTTTAAACAATGCGTAGAATAACCAAATGAAAAGAGGCATCCACCAGAAAGCATTACTGGCAGCCACCATTATAAAATCTAAAAAAGGAAAGTGAAAGCCATTGATCGCGAAAAATAATTGAAGGTCGATATTTTCAATAAATTCGATCAATTATAATTTTTCAATTTAGCATTGCCCATATTCGATCTTTCAAGGCATCGAGTCCTTGATTTGCGACCGAAGATATAAAAAGGGATGGAACCTGAGGTAATTCTTTGCTTATTTCCGCCTTTAATTCCTCATCGATCATGTCCGATTTTGTAAGGGCTAGTAGTCGTTTTTTATCGAGAAGATCCGGATTGAATTGAGTAATTTCATTGAGTAAGATCTCATATTCTTTTTTAATATCATCGCTATCTACCGAGATCATAAAAAGCAACATCGAATTACGTTCGATATGACGGAGAAAACGCAAGCCAAGTCCTTTACCCTTGTGAGCACCTTCAATAATTCCAGGAATATCAGCCATAATAAAAGAACGATTATCACGATAGGATACAATACCCAAATTTGGTTTTAGGGTAGTAAAGGGATAATTAGCAATTTCCGGTTTTGCCGCGCTTAATACTGAAAGTAAGGTTGATTTACCAGCATTTGGAAATCCAACTAAACCGACATCAGCTAAAAGTTTTAATTCGAGAATTTTCCATACTTCCTGACCTTCTTCACCGGGTTGGGCGAATCGAGGGGTTTGCATAGTAGGCGACTTGAAAAAATCATTTCCTTTACCCCCTTTACCGCCGGGAACTAAGATTTGCTCCTCACCATCAGCAGTAATTTCAAATTCTATTTCGTTGGTTTCGACATCTCTAACAATGGTCCCTAATGGTACTTCAATAATCACATCTTCGCCTTCGGCTCCTGTTTTTAAATTACCACTTCCAGGCAAACCTTGTTTTGCGATCACATGTTTACGGTATTTTAAATGGAGAAGGGTCCATAATTGTTTCGAACCTTTAATGATCACATGGCCACCTCTTCCACCGTCTCCACCATCGGGACCTCCTTTTGAAGTGATCTTGTCTCTATGGAAATGAGATGATCCGGCGCCTCCTTTTCCGGAACGACAATTTATTTTAACGTAATCAACAAAATTGGAAGAAGCCATTTTGCAAAATTACGCTAATTCAGAAGCTAATCGCTTAAAAATGGAATCAATTCCACCTACACCCATTATTTCTACGCATTTTCCCTGCTGCATATAGAAATTTTTAAGAGGGGCAGTGTTTTTATTATATACTTCGATCCGACCTCTGATAATTCCTTCATCGGCATCATCGGGTCGACCTGAAGTAATACCTCTTTCAAGAAGACGTTTAATGAGCTCATTATCATCTACTTCAAGAGAAAGCATTTTGTCTACCTTTTGATTTCTTTTGGTTTGCAAAAAAGAGTCGAGCGCTTTTGCCTGTGCAATGGTTCTTGGAAATCCGTCGAAAATGATTCCATTGGCATTTGGATTTTCATTTGCAGCATCCTCCAGCATTTTGATGGTTACCTCATCCGGAACTAAATCTCCTTTCGAAATATACGAACTCGCTAATTGTCCGAGTTCAGTATTCTCTTTTATATTCTTTCTAAAAATATCTCCGGTCGACAAGTGGATATAATTGAATTTCTCTGCTAATTTAACTGCTTGCGTTCCTTTTCCGGCACCCGGAGGTCCAAATAACACTATATTCATTCTTCAACAATTTTATATATACAATCTGTATTTCTTCCCCAGCCATTATAGTCTAACCCATAACCAACCACAAATTCGTTGGGAATGTCGAAGGCTTTATAATCGATTGGTATATTCTTCGAGTAGGCATCAGGTTTAAACAGTAAGGTGACATAAACGATTCGCTTAGCACCACTATTTTTTAATAAAGCATCAATTTTTTCGATCGTTTTACCCGTATCAACGATGTCTTCAACTACAACCACTGTTTTTCCTAAAATACTTTCATTTAATCCAATGAGCTGACTCACCGATCCTGAACTTTTCGTTCCCAGATAACTTGCCACTTTAACGAATGAAATATTTAAAGGAAAGTCGCATTGGCGTATCAGATCACTTGCGAAAATGAAAGAGCCATTTAGTATTCCGAGGAATAGCGGTTTATCGTCTCCGATATCCTTTTTAAGTTCTTCCGCCAAGACTTTTATTCGCTCCTGAATACGGTCTTTTGAAATGTAGCTTTCGAATCGCTTATCTTGAAGTTTGATAATTCCCATTAAGGCATTTTCAATTTGAAAGGGCAAAAGTATGAAAAACTTTAGGGGAAAAAACAGACATTTATCACATAGTTATTAAGAATCGTGTTTGTAGGATGGAATCGCGATCTAATTAAAAAATGAAGCCTATTTATTTTGCAATTTTGAAAGTATATTTGCTCACATGAAAGCGGTATACGATAAAGATTTCAAACTTGGTGTTCTGGGCGGCGGACAATTAGGCCGCATGTTAATTCAACAAGCTATTAGCTGGGATGTGAATGTGTTTTGTCTGGATCCATCCGCAGATGCGCCTTGTAAAGAAATAGCGAATGGATTTACCCAAGGCGATTTCAATGATTATGAAAGCGTATTAGCTTTTGGAAAAGACAAGGATGTGCTTACTATAGAAATTGAACATGTAAATACAAAGGCCTTACATGAATTGGAAGCAAAAGGGGTGAAGGTATTTCCACAGCCACATATTATTGATCTAGTAAAAGACAAAGGAGCTCAAAAGTCCTTTTATAAGGAACATGGTTTTCCAAGTTCTGATTTTGTGCTTGTAAAAGATAAAGACGAAGCGATTCAACATTTTAAAGTAGGAGGAGTTGTTCAGAAGCTGCGAAGTGGAGGGTATGATGGGCGTGGGGTTCAATTATTACGTGATGAAGCATCGCTTTCAAAAGCTTTTGATGCCCCTTCAGTAATTGAAGGTCTGGTAGATATTGAAAAAGAGCTTTCTGTAATTGTAGCAAGGAATAGTCGAGGAGAAGTTAAGTCTTTTCCTGTAGTGGATATGGAATTCAATGCCGAAGCAAATCTGGTTGAATTTCTCTATGCTCCTGCAAGTATTTCAAAAGCACTGGAAAAAGAAGCACGTGATTTGGCAGAGCGGCTCATTTCAGAATTGGAAATGGTGGGTCTTTTGGCTGTCGAGTTATTTTTAGACAAGAAAGGAAATTTATTGATCAATGAGATTGCTCCTCGTCCGCATAATTCGGGGCATCACACGATTGAAGGTAATTATAGTTCGCAGTATGCTCAGCATCTACGTGCCATTTTATCGATGCATTTAGGAAATAGTGATACGATAATGCCTTCGGCCATGCTTAATTTATTAGGTGAGAAAGGTTTTGAAGGTCCGGTTTATTATGAAGGATTTGACGAAGCCCTTGAAAAGCAAGGAGTATTTGTGCATCTTTACGGTAAGAAAATGACCAAGCCCTTTCGTAAGATGGGACATGTAACGGTATTAGGAGAAAGTTTGGAAGAACTTCGAAGTAAAATAGATGAGGTTAAAAAAGTACTTAAAGTAAAATCGAAATAATCATGGTAGGAATTATAATGGGAAGTAAGTCAGATCTGGGTGTAATGCAAGCTGCTGCTGATGTATTAACTGAATTGGGTGTTGCTTATGAACTCACCATTGTATCTGCTCACCGCACGCCTGAACGAATGTTCGACTTTGCAAAAAATGCGGTTTCAAATGGTTTTAAAGTGATCATTGCCGGTGCCGGAGGTGCAGCGCATCTACCCGGAATGGTAGCTTCGATCACTCCATTGCCTGTGATCGGAGTGCCCGTTAAGTCGAGCAATTCGATCGATGGTTGGGATTCGATCCTGTCGATATTA
>JAHECK010000145.1 GCA_024641785.1 Flavobacteriales bacterium
GTATCATTGAACTTTTAGTCACCCTGTACTGAAATGTCACCACAGGCAAATAATAAAATTTATAGTGGGTCTGCATCACTCGCAGCCAAAAATCCCAATCTTCATGTCCCTGAAAAGGCAACTTTTCTTCATAACCTCCTGTTTCATCGAAAAGCGACTTTCTTATCATCGCACAAGCGTCAATATAATTATGTCTGAGCATTTTCAATTTATCAAATTTTCCAACATTCCAGAGGCCCTCCCTTTCTCCAAAATATTCCGCATTCCCGTACACTACTCCGATGCGTTCATCCGAATCGAGGATAGCGATCGCCTTATGTGCAAAATCAGGAGTGATCAAATTGTCCGAATCTAAGGGTACTATGTATTTCCCTTCCGCTTTTTCAAGTCCATAATTCCGTGCCGATCCCAGACCTCCATTGACCTTTTTAAAGTATTTGAATCGGCTATCTTTTTCAACCCATTGTAAACCAATTTCCTCCACATGATCCGGAGAACCGTCATTCACTATAAGGGCTTCCCAATCTTCGAAATGTTGATTTGCTACCGAAACAAGGGTCTCTCCAAGGGTGGATGCAGAATTATAACAAGGAATTATGAATGATAGAATGGGTTTCATAAATAATTTATAATGAAAAAATTACGAATTGAAATGCTTCCGTAACGATATCAATCCGATCAAAGCCAGGAATAATGTAGGGTCATTTGGGAGTCATTATGTAATTTTAGGGAAAGATATAATTTGTAATGCAAACGAAAAAACTAGTTAATAGTTATTTCCTTGAAAGAATTATCAGACTTTTAGACAACAGTTATATTTTTGAATTAAGAAAGATGAATTTGTGGTATTTTTAAAAATATTTTCCTTTGATGAAAGCCATTCGCGATGAAAATTTAATTTTCCTCCATTTACCTAAAAATGGAGGCACTACTTTTCATAGTATCTTAGAACGCATCTATCCCGAGGATAAGACGTTTAGTATTCGCAAAATCGATAATAATCACTTAAATATTAACGAATTCAAGTCTCTTCATTTCTCTGAAAGATCTAAAATAAAATTACTGAAGGGGCATATGCAATTCGGTCTGCATAGCTATTTAGATGGACCTAGCAACTATGTTACTTTTCTTCGAAGACCGGAAGAACGAATAAGATCCTTCTATTATTTTGCCATTAAAAGACCGGAACATCGGCTTTATAACAAGATCATGGAAGGCGATTCATCTTTGTTACATTTTGTAGAAACTATGAATGAAGGGGATCTACACAACGGACAGATTCGATGGATCAGTGGATTGGCTCATGGTACCGAAGCTGAAATGCTCGCCAAGGCGAAGGAGCATATCGACAACCATTTTTCCTTCGTGGGTTTACAGGAATATTATAATGAGTCATTACTTCTTTTAAGCAATTTATATGGATGGGGCACACCGTATTATAAACACCGGAACAGAGGGTCTTATCAACGGAAAACAACAAAGGACGAAGCGGCTATTTCTGAAGCCATTGCGATTCGAAACAAAGGAGATCAGGAGTTATACAACTATGTGGAAGAACGCTTTCTCGAGTTATTGAAGGAGGCTTCCGGCATGACATGGAAATTAAAAAAATTGGAATGGAGTAATCGACTGTACTCCAGCTACCGTCTTAAAAAACTAAGAAAACTCTTCCAATGATTACTGCAGCGGATATTTCCTTTGAAGCCCTAGCGCACTTATCCTTTGTAGCCATTTGAAACGGGGATATCGATCCTCGGCTAAGAAATCTATCACCTTCTTTTGCTTTTGAATGACTATATCCTTTTCAATGGGATTCAAAGTGGAAAATATAGCAGCATAAAAGAGCAGGTAATTGATGGCTTTTTTTCGTTCGCTCAATTTCGAATAAATCCCCTGATCATGAATTCTATAGACCGACATCACCTCTTCGATCAACCCGATCTTTTGATCTTGGACAACGATTTTATAGATGCCAAGATCCCCAAAAGGCACCTGTTTAAACCATTCCGGGAATTCGAACGGCTCAGGTCTTCGGAATACCACACTTGCGGTGGTGATAAAATTATGGTATTGCAACAGTTGTGCATATTCGTAGGTTCCATTATGGGGGGGAATGGGTAATTTATGCAAATGAAGAGATCCGTCCGGACGCAACACCTCTGCTCGGGTAAAACACAAAGCACATTCGGGATGTGTTTCCAAATAATCCACTTGCTTCTGAAGCTTATAAGGGTCGGTCCAGTAGTCGTCGCCTTCGCAGAACGCAATGTATTTTCCTTTACAAATTTTTAAATTCTCGATGAAATTAAAGCGTCCCGTCGGGTTTCCATTAATTTGGATCATGTCCCTGCGCGATCGTAAAAACAGTCGAATTTTTTCTGGGTACTTTTCGGCATATCCCTGACACACACTGCGCGTTCCATCACTACTATCATCCTCACCCAAAATAATTTCAAACGGGAAATTGGTTTTTTGATTCAAAATACTATCTAAACACTCAGAAATAAATGTATTTTGATTAAATGTCACTACACAAACTGATACTAGATTCTCTGGCATTACCCGAAATTTTTCCTTGTAGATTTAAATACTGAGGAATTTATACAATTTTGTATTTGTCAAGTCAGATTTTATATAATCATAAATTCTATCATCAATTTGATTCTTCCAACCAGAGTCATCCGCTTTTGTATTGAATACAGAATTAACATCATTAATGGTAACACTTCTGCTTTCTTTCAAAAATTTTTCTACTTCTTTGGAAATAATAATACCCGAAAACTTAAATAATCTCTTAACTTCAATATCCGTTTCCCTTAATAAATCATCATACCTACAAATCGTAACTTGATCAGGATATCTAGTCTGTAAATCGATAAAAAGTGTAGTGGCTTCTTTCCATTTTTCATATCCAAAATATTCCTCTACTCTATTTTGATTTTTCTTTTTCGCAAACTTCCACTCTTCTTCAAATTGCCATTCACTATTAAACTCACGATTATTGTTTTTCCATGAATTAAGCACCGCAAATGGATTTCTCACCAATAATATAAATTTTACATTCTCATTCTTAAGCATAGTTTCTATTAGATAGTGGTATCTCACGTGTTTAAAAATCAAGTGTGGTCGTGATTCTTTCTTTTTAAATGTTGGATAAGAGGAATGAATTTTAATATCCCTCATATTTATAAAATCACTATCCGATACATATAACTTTTCAAAAAAAGAACATATTTCTTCCTTAGAAGAATTAGTTTTTAAAAATCCTTTAAATTCATAAGAAAAAAGGGGTTGGAATTTTAAATTAACTTCAGGCGAAGAATTAAAAATTTGAGCTAACCAAGACGTTCCTGATCTCGGCACACCATGAATTCCTGTTATTGTTTTAATAACCGTCATTTATATAGATAAACAGTATATTCATACAATCCATAGTCATTTCGAATCACAAAATTGCGAGAAAGATTTTTTACTAAAAAGTTAATCAATTTATCGGTGGATAAATGAAATAGATCTTCCCTTTCCCAATCTACAGCTTTAGACATCACGTTAAAAGCCATTCCTTTCTCGGCCAATTGAAAAATGGCAGATAATACACTGGTGAAGAATTCCCACATTTCCTCGAAACTCAGTTGTTGTTTTTCTGTAAAAACACCATTCAGTACAATATAATCGAAAGTATTAACACTGCCTATTTCATAATCCAAAATATCCAGGCACTGAAATGAATGATTTGGGTATTTGCGCTGACAAAGCTGAATGAATTTATCCGAAATATCCCAACCTGAATATAGGACATTAGAATATATCTTATTTGATTGCATGAAATCTAACATATGACCAGCCCCGCAACCAAAATCTAATAATGAACAAGATTTGTCCTTGATTCTGATCACATCTAGCATCACTTCATATCGTTTCAATACATCATCAAGTTTCGGCCAGTCCACGCCTTTATGATTATCTCCATGCTTTTCTAGGCAATCTTCATAATGTCGGGCGATGCTGAGATATTTCTTTGACATCCTTTTAAATTAACTCGTAATTTACTAATAATTTTTGCACCTCTTCCTTAGGATTATGCATTAATACATCAATTATTGATAGCCCCGGAATCATTGGTTCCCCAATTTGTGGATAATCTTTTAACTCGTGCTTAATAAAATTCAATTGTATTCCTGCGCTCAAAAATTGCTCCTTAGAGTATAGTTCTTTGCCTCCGGAAGGATTTATGTAATTGTTTGACCTATTTTGAAGGGTTATTGCAATAAGTCGTTCTACCTTTCCTAAGTCTTTTGTGTTTGAAAAACTTTCTGAACTAATTTTAAAATCCCTTTTTAAATCCAGATATTCCGTCACCGTTGTAATACTTTTTGCTGCAAGTTCCGCTATAGTCTCTTTGTTTGATATTATTACACTTTCAATTAGTGAAAATACTTCATCAAAATATGCTGCTTTCTTATAATTCAATTCCAAGGTTCGAAGAAACTGATTCAACCATTTCTGATCTATACTGACTAAAGTTTCATTGATTTGTTTATTCTGTGAAGCTTTCACAAGTGGAACCGTAAATAATGATTCCTCATTCCTTACCTTTATTCGGTTACGATTAATCCACCCTTTTTTTATGAAATTTACATCGTCATAAAAAACAAAGGTATCCACCGCATGAATTAACTGAAAATATCCCAAATAGGGGAATATATAGGGTTGCATGATAGCAATCTTTTTTTTCATGCTTTAATTAGCTGATCGATTCGTTCAATTTCGGTAGCGGTTATGTCATGCGATAGTGGCAAACAAAGTATTCGTTCTGCAATTTGATCTGCTATATATAAATTAGTCCTTGAAACATAAGGCAACTTACTAAGACTTGGAAAAAAATACCTTCTAGGAAAAATTTCCGCTTTGTTCATAGCCTCCTGTACTCTTAGCAACTGTTGTTCATTTTCTAATATTATAGGCATATAAGCATAATTCCATTCGGTTTCGCTTCTGATCTTGATCGTTTTCTGTGTAGTTAATTCATTTAGATACTGAAATATTGCATTTTTTCGATGCGATAGAATGACATCCATATAGGGTAAGACCGCCAATCCCATCGCTGCCTGTAATTCACTCATCTTTCCATTGATCCCCAAGCCCTGAAAATCTTCCTTTCCTTTATGTCCAAAATTATGGTGGTAAAAAAACTTGTCATACATGGTATGATCCTTAAAAAACAAAGCACCTCCTTCCCCTGTATGAAACAATTTCGTGGCGTGAAAACTGCAGGTGGTAACATCACCATAACTAAAAATGCTTTTTCCTTTATAGGTCACCCCAAAGGCATGGGCCCCGTCATAGATCACTTTTAGTCCATGTTTTTTAGCAATGACATCGATCTCTTCCACCGCACAAGGATTTCCGAAAACGTGGGTGGCCAGAATGGCCGTGGTCCTTGGGGTAATGGCTGCTTCAATTTTTGTTTCGTCTATGGTGAGGTATTCCGGATGGATATCAACAAACACCGGCGTACACCCTTCCCAGACAATGCTGGAGGTGGTGGCTACATAACTAAAAGGAGTAGTAATGATCTCGCCTTTTAGTCCTAATGCTTTGATCGCAATTTGCAAGGGCAAGGTCCCGTTGGTCATGGCGATCATATTAGATACTCCTAAATAATCTTTTAGCTTTTGCTCCAATTCTTTTACCAACTGACCCCTATTGGTGATCCAACCGGCCTCCCAGGCCCGATTCAGAATGGCTTGGTATTCCTCTAGAGGAGGTAAGAATGTTTTAGTGACGTTGATCATGCCTTTTCGTAGCTTTTATTCTCCCAGGGAAAGGAATCATATAAGGGATCCTTCCTTAAAAATTCACACATTTTTTGATAAGCCTGTATATCCGAAAGATTGATCTCTAAAAAATTAGTTTTATTCCGAAAATAATCCCTCACGGCTGCATTGTGAGTGCGGTAGTGGCGGATCCAAACCTCCCGATCATAAGGATCATCCTCTTCCTGAAAACCAAAGACCAAGTTTCGTACTTCCCAGACAAAACCTTTGTAGTGATACGGTACATTCTTCAGATCTTCCATTGTGGGTACTCCTTCTCCCTTCTTAAAAAGTTGGTTGTGAAACCGTATCAAGGAATCATACCATTGGGACTCGGAATCACGAACTGTTAAGATGAACTTTGCATTCGGGAAATGTTGATCTAAGGGGATAAAAGTATGTTGGAAACTAAAAGGCGCATCCTGAAACGCATCGGCTGTATAACAGAAGTCGATGATGGGTTTGAAATTGCGATGCGCGTATTCCTTAAAAAGTAATTCCCCCACTCGCTGGTCACCCATCTTGTATCCCAGATCCGTCAATGCTTTCTCCAACGAAGTGGTTCCGGTCTTATTGGCACCGATACAGAAGATCTTTTCCTTTTTATGTTTTCCGAATCTGCTCATACGCTTTGATGCATCCAAGGTAAGGACAATCCTGTTAACTCTTCCAGTCCCGCATTTTTTTGTTGAAAGTGTTTCAATAATGTGCTGTATAATTCTTCATCGATTGGCGCCTGATAGGCTCTACTGTTTCGGGGTTCCGAATTCCATGGAAAATCAGTGAAATCGGTAATCTTTAAAAAGGTGGACACTTTTGCCAACACTTGATCCAAATCGTTCTTGAAGAGGTCAAAATCTAAAAATAAAAATTGCTTTTTCTTAAAATATTTTAAATATTCATTTATCTGATCTAGGTAGTATCCTCTTCGAATCAAACTGGATTCAATGCTGTCGGAGTTCAGCATGGATTCCATTTCCAAAGACACTGCCTCCCGAAAACTTGGAAATTCCCCTTGGTAATAGATAGGATACGCCCGCTCTCGCGGATCGGATCCAAATAATTTCCTACTATTCGCCACAACCTGTGAATCCTCGGACAATTGTTGATACATATTCCAGGCCGAATAAGCTCGCTTCACGGGGTCACGTAAAAGTACAATAAACTTTAATCGGCGATTATAGCGGTAAAGTCGTTCCGCCACCCCGGGATAAT
>JAHECK010000034.1 GCA_024641785.1 Flavobacteriales bacterium
AAGTTAAAATATGAAAATGAGCCTGCCCGACATAAATTATTAGATATTGTTGGAGATTTTGCGCTTTTAGGAAAATACATCAGAGCGCATATCCTTGCTGCAAGACCCGGTCATGCCGGAAATATTGCTTTCGCAAAAGTTTTAAAAAAGAAAATTGCTGAATACCGTGAAGGGGTAAGACATATTGATATTCATAAAAAGCCACTCTTCGACATCAATCAAATATCTAATCTACTTCCTCATCGATATCCATTTTTATTGGTCGACAAAATCATGGAAATAGGGGATGATTACATTGTAGGGGTTAAAAATGTTACCATGAATGAACCTTTTTTTCAAGGTCATTTTCCCGGAAATCCAATTATGCCTGGGGTGATGCAAATAGAAGCGATGGCTCAGGTAGGTGGAGTAATGGCATTGTATAATGTTAAAGAACCTGAAAAATACAGCACTTATTTTCTTAAAATAGATAAAGTTCGATTTAAGCAAAAAGTTATTCCAGGGGATACATTGATCTTTCGTCTTGATTTATTAACTCCAATAAGGAGAGGAATTGTTCAAATGGCGGGTAAAATATATGTCAATAATAAAGTCGTTTGTGAAGCAGAGATGATGGCACAGGTGATTAAAGACAAATAGATGGGAGTAACGAATTTCATACATCCGGATGCGAAATTAGGTTCGAATGTTACTGTAGGTTATTTTTCTGTAATTGAAGAAGATGTTGTCATAGGCGAGGGAACGACTATTAGTCATAATGTGACGATTTTAAAAGGGACTAGAATTGGAAAAAATTGTAGAATTTTTTCTGGTGCAGTCGTCGGAGAGATCCCACAAGATCTAAAGTTTGATGGGGAATATACCACTACTGAAATAGGTGACAACACTACTATAAGAGAGTGTGTTACCATTAATAGAGGTACTTCTGACCGAATGAAAACAGTGGTAGGTAGCAATTGTCTGTTAATGGCATACGTGCATATTGCACATGATGTTATTGTAGGTAATCATTGTATTTTAGCTAATCAGGCAAGTATAGCAGGTCATGTAATTATTGATGATTTTGTCATCATCGAAGGAGGTGCGGTTGCTGTTCAACAATTTGTACATATAGGGCAACATGCTTTTATAACCGGAGGTTCAAAAGTGAGAAAAAATGTACCTCCTTATATGAAAGTTGGAAGAGAGCCCTTATCCTATGTAGGGATTAATTCGGTAGGACTTAAAAGAAGAGGATTTGAAGATTCAGATATTCGTATTATTGAGGATATTTACCGATTAATTTTCGTTCAAAATGCGAATATTGGAAAAGGAATTGAGCAGGTAGAGAATCTTATCGTTCCAAATATTTACAAAGACGAAATTATTTTATTTATAAAGAACTCCGACAAAGGAGTTATTAAAGGATTAGCATAATAGTTTATAATATGGCATCAACATCAGATTTTAGAAACGGATATACATTTAAATATAATAATGATCTGGTTTCGATCATAGAATTCCAGCACGTAAAACCAGGAAAAGGACCTGCATTTGTCAGAACAAAATTGAGAAGTTTAACGACCGGGAAAGTATTAGAGAATACTTTTAATTCAGGAGTAAAAGTTGAAGATGTTCGAATTGAAAGAAGAAAATATCAATATTTATATCCGGAAGATGAGGGTTTTCATTTTATGAATACTGAAACATTTGAACAAGTTTTTATCCAGAAGCATTTAGTTGATGCGCCTGATTTTTTAACTGAAGGTTTAAATGTAGAGATTGTATTTCATGCAGAAGAAGAATTGGCTTTGCAGGTTGAACTTCCAAATTCTATCGAAGCTGAAGTAGTTTATACTGAGCCTGGAATAAAAGGAGATACCGCAACAAATACTATGAAACCTGCAACGATCAGTACCGGTGCAGAGATCAAAGTTCCTCTTTTTGTAAATATAGGCGATAGGATCAAAGTAGATCCAAAAACCAAAACTTATGTGGAAAGAGTAAAGTCTTAAAAAAGATATTTCTTCTTTTCTTAATTACTTAAGATCTTAAATTCTGTTCTTCTGTTTTCCTGACGACCTTCTTCAGTTAAATTAGATTCTATCGGATCGAGTTCACCATAGCCTTTAAATTCAAGTCGACTAGGATCTATTCCTAAATTAACGAGTGCATCAACGACTGATTTAGCTCTTTTTTCGGATAACCATTGGTTGTACTTATCTTCACCCTGACTATCAGTATGACCTGATATTTCAACTCTTAATGAAGGGTTTTCAGTTAAAATCAATGCTATTCTAGCAATCTCAGTTTTAGATTCCGGGCTTAAAACGGATGAGTTTGTATCAAAGAAAATGTTTCTCAAAATAATCTTTTTACCTACTTCTATTTTCTTCATTAAAATAGTGAGTTCATATTCTCTGTAGCTAGTTTCTTCCGGAACTAAAAAGTTTTCGGAGTGGAATAGATAGCCATCCACATTAACTGCAATTCCGTAATTTTTCCCTGATGGAAGAGAGATAAGAAATTTTCCACTTGCAGCATTACTTTCAAATGTGGCTAAAATTTGTCCACTTCCATTATCTACAAGTTCCATTTGAGCAACTAAAGGTAATTCGCTGGTTTCGTCTAAAACAACCCCTCTTACAAGGGCTAATTTACTGGTGGTAATTTCAACAGTAGGCTCCATGATCAGATTGCTTAATGGTTTAGCTAATGAAGCGATCAAATTATCTTCCGTATTTAATACTGGTTCTTTTTCTTTACCTAAGAATTCGATGCGATAGATATCACGTAATCCATATCCACCTTCTTTTTCACTGGTAAAGAAGCCATATCTTTTATCAGCTGATACAAGAAAGAATACATCAATATCAGGTGAATTTACCGGGAAACCCATATTTACCGGTCTAGTCCAACTACTTCCATCCCAGGTAGACATAAAAATATCGTAATCTCCCATCGTATTATGCCCTTGAGACGAAAAATATAGAGTTTTGCCATCCGGATGAATAAAAACACCTTCTTCATCATATTCAGTATTAATTACCGATCCAAGATTAATTGCAGGACCAAATTCTTTTTTCCTATCATCCCATTGGGATAAATAAATGTCTCTTCCTCCATATCCTTCAGGGCGGTCGCTCACAAAATATAATTGACGACGATCAGGAGATAAACTGGCGGAAGATTCATGATATTTAGAATTGACAGAGTTACCGATCTCTTTTGCACTTTTATATTCACCACTATATTTATTGGTGACATAAAGATCGCCTAGTGTCCTTTCATTTCCTTTAAATAAAATCAACTCCATTCCATCATTACTAAGTGCAATAGAAGCATTATGGCCCTTATCATTTATGGGCTCGCCAACATTTTGTGCGAGCGTCCATTCATCATTGATAAATTCCGAATAATAAATATCTTCAAAATAGTCATTTGTTGAAGGGTCTATTTGTCCTCCTACATTTTCCGGTCGTCGTGAAGTAAACATCATGTAGCTTGCGTCGGCATTTATAGCTACACCATATTCGTGATATTTTGTATTGATATTGGCGCCTAAATTATCTACCCAAACACGCACCGGATCCTGACTAAATATTTCACCATTTTTACATTCATTTATAAATTTATTTGCCATTGAAATCTCATAGCTTTCTTCGGGAAGCCGATTTGATATAAAATCTTCATAAGCTGATATCGCTTTTTCCCATTCCAAATTTCGTTGATATGATTTACCCAGATAATAGTTGATATTTTCTTTAAAAAGAGGATTTAAACTTTTCGCTTTTTCTAAATGTAAAATCGCTTTTGCATTTTGTCGATTATAGAAATAACACACTCCTAATCTATAATTTAAGACATCATTATTAGGGTTGAATTTATTTGCGGATTCATAATAGGGAATCGCTTCTTTCATATAATATTCCCCTTGATCGAAAAATTCATCGCCGTCTTTAATATTATTTAATGCTGTTTTATAGCCATCTTTATCTAATTTGAAATATTCTTTTTCGAAGGGAATATTTTGAGCGAACAATGAATTACTTAATAGTATTATCAGTAATGATCCGAGTGATATAATTAACTTTTTCATATTAATTACAGGTATTACTTAGGTGAGCACTGGCAGACTTAACTCCAAGTTCTTCTGCTTTTAGCCAATCTTCACAAGCTCCATTTTTATCCCGGATCATTTCTCTGGCAATTCCCCGGTTCAAATAGGCATAACCATAATCAGGCTTTAATTTAATTGCTATTTCTGCTTCATTAATGGCATCGTTATATTCCTGCATTTTTATTAAAGTAGCTGCTTTATTATTATAGGCAAATGCGTAATCTTCATTAATTTGAGTGGCAATATCGAAGTCAGACATTGCATTTGAGTAATTTCCTTTTAAGAAATAAGTATAGCCTCTATTATTTACATAGACTGCATTTTCAGGGTCAAACATGATTGCATTTGAATATGCTTCTATCGCTTCGTCAAATAAATTATCATCTCGATAAGCTGAACCTAAATTATTCCATGCGATATCAAAATTCGGATCAGCATCGATGGCCTTTTCGTAGTCATTAATTGCTCCTTTTAAGTCACCTTTTTCTTTTTTACAACTTGCTCTGTCATTCAGGGCATATGCACTTTCAGGATTTTTTTGCAAAGCGAAAGTATATTCTTCAATGGCTGTGTCAAAATCAGCCATTAGAAAATATATGACCCCTTTTTCGTAATTGAAACGGGCATCTGCATTGTCGGCTTTTATTGCTTCTTCTATAAGGTCTAAGGATTCTTCATAGTTTCCAAATTGAAATTTAATTTTAGATGCTTGGAAAAAACCTTCAGCAGGTAGCGTATCTAATTCTGCATATTTTAGAAAGTCATCGTAGGCCATTTGTGATTTTCCTAATTGTATTTCTGCAATTGCCCTATTAAAATAGGCTTTCGAAAAATCAGGTTTTTGATCGATTGTTACTGTAAAAGCAGCAATACTTTCACTTAATTGTCCATTTTCCAATAGCTCAACTCCATTATTATATGATTTAAGAATATCAGGATCTATGTAGCCTAAAGAGTCTACACCTAATACTTTGATGATATTAAGTTCTTCTGCAATTTGTAGGGTGTCAGTCTGTGCTTTGACTGAAAACACACAAAACATGCAAATTAAAAGGGTTAAAGGGCGCATATCTATTCTAGTTAAAATATGGCTTAAGTTACCCTATATTATAAGGTAAAAAAGACCTTATACATTCCTTTGTTAAGAATGATTTGTGAAAATCGGAAAGACCACTTTTTTTTTCTTTTATAAGCGGAATAGGGGTAAAGGGCTCATCATTTGATTTACTTCCTTTTTAATCTCAAGTAATTTCCCTTCATTTTCAGGGTCATTTATAACTCGGTCAATTAAGTCAGCAATAATAAGCATGTCATTTTCTTTAAGACCTCTAGTTGTAACTGCGGGAGTTCCAATTCGCAATCCACTTGTAACAAATGGTGATTGTGTATCGAAAGGAACCATGTTTTTATTTACGGTAATATTTGCCTTACCTAATGCAGTTTCAGCTGCTTTCCCTGTTACATTTTTATTTCTGAGATCGATCAACATTGAATGATTATCAGTTCCGTCTGAAATAATTTGATAATCTCTTTTTACAAGTTCATCTGCTAATACTTTTGCATTCTTAATGACTTGTTCTGCATATATTTTGTATTCAGGACTAAGAGCTTCTTTAAAAGCAACTGCTTTTGCTGCGATAACATGTTCTAAAGGTCCACCTTGTGTTCCAGGAAATACACCGCTGTCCAATAATTGAGAAAGGGTTTTTAGATTTCCTTTTGGTGTTTTTATTCCCCAAGGGTTCTCAGTATCATGTCGAAGCATAATAATTCCTCCTCTAGGGCCTCTTAGCGTTTTATGTGTGGTACTTGTAACTACATGACAATGCTCTAGAGGATCAGAAAGTAATCCTTTAGCGATCAATCCTGAGGGATGTGAAATATCAGCAAGGACGACTGCTCCTATTTTATCTGCTACTTTTCTTACTCTTTCATAATCCCAATCACGTGAATAGGCAGATGCACCTACAATGATCATTTTTGGTTTTACGGACAGTGCTTTTTCTTCCAGGGTATCATAGTCAACTCTGCCACTTTCTCTATTAACTCCATAAAAATGTGCTTTATACAACTTACCTGAAAAGTTCACAGGTGACCCATGTGTTAAATGACCGCCATGTGATAGGTCAAAGCCAAGGATATCATCACCTGCGTTTAACAGAGAAAGCATCACAGAGGCATTCGCTTGCGCTCCTGAATGAGGCTGAACATTAGCCCATGTGGCACCAAAAAGTTCTTTTAGTCTATCTATAGCGAGTTGTTCAACTTGATCGACAATTTCGCATCCTCCATAATATCTTTTACCGGGAAGACCTTCAGCATATTTATTGGTAAGTACGGAGCCCATCGCTCTCATCACATCTTCGCTAACAAAATTTTCTGAAGCTATAAGTTCAAGGCTTTTTTGCTGACGTTCTTTTTCTTGTTCTATGAGGTTAAAAAGGATCGAATCTGGCATGATATTTTAATAATTGAATAAATTTATTTTTTTCCGTGGCATTGTTTGTATTTCTTTCCGCTTCCGCATGGACAAGGAGCATTTCTTTCTGTTTCTTTTTCAACTTTTACAGGTTGAATTTTAACGCGTTCTCTGGTATCATGCATGCCCGCTTCATTTGTTCCACCGCTTGATAGAGATGAAGCTTCAGACTTAGAGGTTTTTACATTACTTAGATCATCTTTTCGTTGTATCGGACCTTTTCTAAATGCCTGATTATGATCAAACGTTGGTAATTTACAATGTGCAAGAAAGGACACTGTATCCATATTCATCTTATCCAGTAATTTTTTAAATAACTCGAAAGATTCGAACTTATAAATAAGAAGAGGATCTTTTTGCTCATAAACAGCACTTTGTACTGATTGCTTTAAGTCGTCCATTTCTCGAAGATGTTCTTTCCATTGATCATCAATGATAGAAAGACTTACATTTTTTTCTACTACATCGATCAGTTCCCGCGCATCAGTTTCGTATGATTTTTCAAGATTTGCTGCGATTTGCATCACTTTTTTACCATCTGTAAATGGAACAAGTATATTCTCATAACTATTGCTCTTATCCTCATAAACACGTTTAATTATTGGAAAAGCATTTTTAACCATCACTTCATTTTTAATGTTGTAATGGTTCAATGTATTATCATATACTTTTTGAATGATATCTGAATCATTTAATTTTGCAAATTCTTCTTCACTAACCGGAGTATCAATTCCTAAATACTGCAGCAATGACATTTTGAAATAGGTAAAGTCTTTATTTGTCTGTGCGTTAAAAACAATATTCTCTGCGACATCATAGTACATATTTGCAATATCTACTTTAAGTCGCTCACCAAAAAGGGCATGTTTTCTTCGTTTATAAATAACACTTCTCTGGTTATTCATCACATCATCATATTCCAGCAATCGTTTTCTAATACCAAAGTTGTTTTCTTCTACTTTCTTTTGAGCACGTTCTATTGATTTAGTAATCATCGAATGCTGAATAACTTCTCCTTCTTTTAGTCCAAGACGATCCATCATCTTAGCAATTCTATCAGAACCAAACAGACGCATCAGGTTATCCTCAAGCGAAATATAAAATTGACTTGATCCAGGATCTCCCTGACGACCGGAACGACCTCTTAACTGTCTATCAACACGACGAGAATCATGTTTTTCAGTTCCAATAATTGCCAATCCACCTGCTTCTACTACACCTTGGCCTAATTTTATATCTGTACCACGACCAGCCATGTTTGTTGCAATCGTAACCGTACCTGAGCGACCAGCCATTGCGACCACATCTGCTTCTTTTTGATGAAGCTTTGCATTTAATACTTGATGATCAATATGCTGTATTTGAAGCATTCGACTTAGTAATTCAGAAACTTCAACCGAAGTTGTACCTACTAATACAGGTCGGCCTGCATTTTTAAGAGTAACGATCTCTTCGATGATCGCATTATATTTTTCTCTTTTTGTTTTATAAACTTTATCTTCAAAATCATTTCTAACGACTTTTCTATTCGTTGGAATAACCATTACATCTAGTTTATAGATATCCCAGAATTCACCGGCTTCGGTTTCAGCGGTACCTGTCATACCGGCTAATTTATGGTACATTCTAAAATAATTCTGTAGGGTAATGGTAGCGTAAGTTTGAGTAGCTGCCTCGATCTTCACATTTTCTTTCGCTTCAATTGCCTGGTGTAATCCATCGCTATATCGACGACCGTCCATGATACGACCGGTTTGTTCATCAACAATTTTAACCTGATTATCAATTACAACATATTCTACATCTTTTTCAAAAAGGGTGTATGCTTTTAGCAATTGATTTACGGTATGGATCCGTTCCGCTTTTATAGCATAATCTCTGATCATCTCATCTTTCTCAATGAGTTTTTCGTCATCAGAGATCTCTTTCTTTTCTATTTCTGCGATCATTTCACCGACAGATGGAAGAATAAAGAAATTTGGGTCGTCTTTTCCGGAAATCAGATCAATTCCTTTTTCAGTAAGTTCAATCCCATTATTTTTTTCATCGATAACAAAATATAATTCCTGATCGACAAAGGGCATTTCCTTGCTTTGGTCCTGTAAGTAATATGCTTCGGTTTTGAGCATATTGGCTTTTATCCCAGGTTCACTTAAAAACTTGATCAGCGCTTTATTTCTTGGAAGACCTCTAAAAGCTCTGAATAAAGCCAAAGAGGCTTCTTTCAACTCAACTTTATCGGTATTTTCAATGTCTTTTAGTCCTTTTTTCGCCTCTGCTAAAAGGTTATTTGTAAGCTGCCGTTGTGCATTAAAAAGTTTTTCAATGGAGGGTTTTATATTAGTAAATTCCTGTTCGCCCGATTTAGGAGTTGGACCCGATATAATTAATGGAGTTCGGGCATCATCTATTAATACAGAATCGACCTCATCAACAATAGCGTAGTGATGTTTTCTTTGGACCAGATTATCAATCGAAGAGGTCATATTATCTCTTAGATAATCAAATCCAAATTCATTATTGGTTCCGTAAGTAATATCAGCCATATAGGCTTTTCTTCTCTCAGGTGAATTCGGCTGGTGAAGATCAATTACATCTACAGTTAATCCATGAAATTCGTGCATAGGCCCCATCCATTCAGCATCCCTTCGAGCCAGGTAATCATTTACGGTTACCAAATGAACTCCTTTACCTGCTAGCGCATTTAAGTAAACAGGAAGTGTCGAAACTAGAGTTTTTCCTTCACCGGTTTGCATCTCTGCAATTTTCCCTTGATGCAAAGCAATCCCTCCTATGAGTTGAACATCATAGTGGATCATATTCCATTGAATTTCCCCACCAGCTGCCAGCCAACTATTTTTCCAAATCGCTTTATCACCTTCAATTCTAATATGCGCCTTTCTGGCAGATAAATCTCTGTCAAAATCACTAGCTGTAACAATTATTTCCGTGTTTTTCGTAAATCGACTTGCTGTTTCTTTCATTACAGCAAATGCTCTTGGTAGGATTTTATTAAGAATATCTTCAATTTTAGCATCAAGATCTTCTTTTAAAGAATCCACTTTATCATAAAGCGCTTCTTTTTCAGTTATGCTTAAAGAATTATTGCTTTCGATCTCCGATTCTAATCTTTTGATTTCTAACTCATCTGCCTCAAGATAAAGACGAATTTCTTCTTTGAATTTAACCGTTTCATTACGCAGATCATCGTTTGAAAGCTGGTGTACAGAATCAAATTCTTTTTTTATTTGATTTACAATGGGTTCAGCACTTTTTGCATCACGTTTTGCCTTGTCGCCCAATACCTTTTTGAGCATATTCGTTATTCCCGAGAGCATATTTTTATTTTAGGATAGTAAAATTACTTTATTATATCGATTTAAGAACGATATGGAATTCATTACAATAGCTTAACCAAAAAAAAGAAATAGTCATATTGACAGAAAAAAAGCCGCCACGATTTTTATCGGGACGGCTTTAACATAAAAATCAAATTATTTTAATATTCATCTTCATTAAAGAAGAAATCTTCTTTTGAAGGATAGTCTGGCCAAATGTCTTCAATTGTTTCATATTGCTCACCTTCTTCTTCAATTTCTTGAAGATTTTCAACCACTTCTAAGGGCGCGCCAGCTCTCATTGCAAAATCAATTAATTCGTCCTTTGTGGCAGGCCATGGTGCATCTTCTAAATATGATGCTAATTCAAGAGTCCAATACATAATTCTCTGACTGTTTAAATTTCTCTTTTTTTTGCAAAAATAGATTTTTTTGTAAGACCTGCAAGTTCTACTAAAACTCTATTTAACTATAATACTAAAAAGTATTTTAAATTACTGATTCCAAGGGATTTCACTTACTTTATTTTCAAAAGAAAATCTTCTTGCCAACATAAAGAAATAATCAGATAATCGATTTAAATACTCTATAATTAATGGGTTTACAGGATCTTTATCATTGAGTTCAATAACCCATCTTTCAGCCCTGCGACAAATGGTTCGCGCTAAATGAGAATAGGATACTGAAAAATGACCTCCGGGTAAAATAAAGGATGTTAATTCCGGCAAGATCATATTCATTTCATCAATATAATTTTCAAGATCAGCAACATCGTTCTTACTTATTTCGGGTAATTTCATTTTTGATCCCGGTCCTGAAGCTAAAAGTGATCCCAAAACAAATAATCGATCCTGGATCTTAAGTAACTGACTTTTTATTTCGGAACTGGAACTTGAATCCCGGACTAAACCAACCATACTATTTAGTTCATCTACAGTTCCATAAGCATGAAGTCTTATGTTTGATTTTTTTACTCTTAAACCTCCAATAAGTGAGGTTTCCCCTAAATCTCCTTTTTTAGTATATATTTTCATTTAAATAAAAATTATGATAAAGTATGTTTGATTATGAATTAATTAAAGACGATCATCGATCTGAAAATAGAATTGATCAGGATATATTTTGAGCTATTTCATTTTTTATATCAGATCCAACAAGTCCATCGATCAATCGTACTTTTCGATGTGCGTTTTCAGCAATATCTTCTTCATGTGTTACTAAAATGATCGTATTTCCTAAGGAATGAATCTCTGAAAACAACTCCATTATTTCAATAGAGGTTTTAGAATCTAGATTTCCGGTAGGTTCATCAGCCAAAATAATTGAGGGCTTATTAACCATGGCTCTGGCTACGGCGACTCTTTGTCTTTGACCACCCGAAAGCTCATTTGGTTTATGGTACATGCGGTCAGTTAAGCCCACTTGCCTTAATACTTCAATGGCTCTCGCTTCTCTTTCCTCTTTCCCAATTCCTGCATAGATCAAGGGTAATGCCACATTTTCTAAAGCAGAATATCTTGGTAAAAGGTTAAATGTTTGAAATACAAATCCAATTTCTTTATTTCTTATTTCTGCAAGTTGATTATCGTTTAATTCTGAAACATTTGTATCGTTTAGAATATATTCTCCTTTACTTGGAGTATCTAAACAGCCAATTATATTCATCAAAGTTGATTTACCAGATCCTGAAGGGCCCATTAAAGCCACATATTCATTCTTATCAATTTCGAGTGTGATATTTTGAAGGGCCTTAACTTCAAGACTACCCATTTGATAAATCTTTGCAATATTCTTAAGTTGAATCAAGCTATTCATATACCAAAAATAGCAAGATAATCCTTGTTCTGCTATTAGAAAGTATAAATGGTTAATAACGAATGATAAAATGCTCTTTTTGTAGTCTTATATTGAAAAACACGATTCCAAACTCGAATAGATCGATAGAAAGAGAGAGTCTATTATCCTGAATGATCTCTTTCCAGGCTTCTTCCATTCCTTTTGACCAATGTATATCATCAAATATCATTATAGTCTGATCATTGCATTTTTGAGCGATCTGATTAAAATAATTTTTAGTCGCTTCATAGCGATGATTTCCATCGATAAAGTAAAGACTGGAATTTGGACTGTCTTCAATTAAAGACGGAAGTGTTTTATCAAATGAGGAATGAAAAGACGTGATATTAGATATGGATAGCTTTTCCCAATTTTTTTCAGCTATTGCCAAGACTTCTTCATTTGCTTCTATTGTTTGGATTGAAATAGAGGGGTTGCATTTTGCAATATAAGCGGTGGTAATTCCCAATGAAGTACCCATTTCAATCACTTTATTTACTTTATAATGTTTAACAATTTGGGCAATGATAGCTGCTTCTTTTGGTCTTTTTAAACTTTTTTTAGCAATAGTCGAAATACTACATTTTCGATCATCTCTTTGTCCGAAGTCTTTAAAAATTAAAAAGGAATGGTCTTTTTTGAGTTTAGCTCTTTCGATTTCGATTTCTTTTATAGGTAAATTTTTTGAAAGTACATTTTGAATGAAATCAAAGACAAAAGGGGAGTGCACTCCATGTTTATTCTTTGAATCTAATAGAAAGAAAAAATAGGCTCCAGCCTTTTTAAAAATTGAATAGGGAGAATCCCTTTTAATATCCATGTCAACTTATTTTTATTCAAATTTCACAAATTAACAATACAGAGTTAAAAGCAAAAAGGAAATAGTATTTAATTATAGTGTTGATTGTTTACATTTGACTCGATATTGATAATGCGAGTTGAATGAATAAATGTATTAACTCGGATTTATTTGATTTTTATATTATAATTGAATTTTAAAAATAAAACCAAAACAATGAAAAAACTATTATTATCCTCATTATTTATATTGACAATGGGATTCTTTGCTACTGAGTTGTTTGCACAACAAGGAGCGTATGTGAATGTATATGGATCTTATGGATTAGCGGGAAGTTCAGTAAATAACTTTCAAAACACAATCGTTGTAGGAAGCGGTGCTGATGCTGAAATAACGGAATTTTTGCCATGGTTAGATTACGATGCAAATACAACCTATGATGCAGATCTTAATGCTATTACTCAAGAGACGTCGAATTTAGTGAGTTTAAATCTTGGTAAAGGTTTAAATTTTGGAGCTTCTTTTGGTTATATGTTCAATGATTATTTAGGAGCTGAATTAGGTCTGAATTATTTATTGAGTGGAAAAACGAGCAATATGTATAAAAGTACGGATAGCTTTGATCCAAACGCTCCTGTAGTGATTAGCTACGAAGGTGAAATTTCAGCATCACAATTTCGTATCAATCCGATGATTGTAGTTTCGACAGACTTCATGGATTTTGTCCCTTATGCAAAGTTTGGAGTTATGGTTGGTATTGGAACAAAAATTAATGAGACCTATACCGATAAGACCACTCCGGATGTTACGATCGTCCAAAAATTCGAGAGTGATGGTGGGATTGCTTTAGGTGTAAATGCTGTTTTTGGAGCCCTTTATAAATTGAATAAGAAAACGGGTATTTTCCTTGAATTGTCAAGTACATCAATGTCTTATTCTCCTAAAACCAGAACAATTACTGATTATACGACTACCATTGTTAACGGAACTTCTACAAGTGAAGTTAATGAACTTATTGACGAAGCATTTCCTTACAGCGCAAAAGTTACCGAGTATACAGATGAGATTACAGAATATTCTACCGGTTCGGTTGATCCAACTTTGTCGACATTAGCAATGAAGATTAAATATCCATTTAGCACTTTTGGATTTAATTTAGGAGTTCGCTTTTCTTTCTAATAGCGAATAGTAAAATTTTTTAAACCGTCCCGATAACTATCAGGACGGTTTTTTTATTGCTTTAATTTTTTGGATCTAATTCATATTTCCGGGTAAGGTAAGTTTTAGGCTCTCAAATCCGATTCAAACAGCACATTATGCAAGGTTTAATAGTAATTTTTTATAAAGTTGTTATTTCCATTGGAATGCAAACTCTAAGCATTTTATCACAACATTATACCGTTTGTGTATTAGATGAAAATTAGGCTATAAGACTTCTCTAAATTAGCCCAGCTAATACAAGGACATGATACAATTAAAGAACGTACAAAAATCCTATCCGGTAGGAGGGGGATCACTACCAGTACTTAAAGGGATTGATCTTACAATTAATGAAGGAGAGATGGTTTCCATTATGGGATCTTCCGGTTCAGGTAAATCAACTTTGCTTAATATACTTGGTATTCTTGATGATTTTGATTCAGGTGAATATTACCTTGATGGCAAATTAATTGATCATATTTCTGAAAAGCACGCCGCTTTTCTAAGGAATTCATTTATAGGATTTGTATTCCAATCTTTTAATCTTATTCCATTTAAAAATGCGTTAGAAAACGTAGCCTTACCTCTATATTATAAGGGAGTAAACCGTAAGAAAAGAAATATTATCGCATTAGAGTATTTAGAAAAAGTAGGTTTAAAAGAATGGGCCGAGCATATGCCCAGCGAATTATCGGGTGGACAAAAGCAACGTATTGCAATAGCAAGAGCATTAATTACAAATCCTAAAGTAATTCTTGCTGATGAACCTACAGGCGCATTGGATTCAGTAACATCCTATGAAGTTATGGAGCTTTTAAAGCAAGTAAATAAAGATGGGATGACAGTGATCATAGTTACCCATGAAAAGGATATTTCTGAAATGACCCAGCGATTGATCAACCTTCATGATGGAAAAATAATTATTGAACCTATTTTAGTTTAAGCAATGTTTGATTTTGACAAGTGGAATGAGATTTTCGAAACTCTAAGTAAAAATAAACTTAGAACCTTTCTTACCGGTTTTTCCGTGTTTTGGGGAATCTTTATGCTTGTGATTTTACTTGGTGCAGGAAATGGATTGCAAAATGGAGTAACAAAAATGTTCCAACAGGATGCTATCAATACCATTTGGGTTTTTCCTGGTACGACGAATATGGCTTATCAGGGATATAAAGCAGGTAGACGAATTCAATTTCAAAATGCAGATTACGATTACATTAAAAAACTGGATGGAACAGAATATACTTCCGCTCGATTTTCAGTAAGAAATTCCTATGCCACCTTCGGAAATAAAGGGGGTGCTTTTCAAATAGATGCTGTTTATCCGAATAATAACTACATTGAAAATTGCATTCAGGTTTCAGGTAGGTACATCAATGAAAATGATGTAAAAGAAATGCGGAAAGTTACTTCAATTGGGATGGGAGTAGTGAATGAATTGTATAAGGATGTGGATCCAATAGGTACATATATTAATTTAAATGGAATCCCTTTTAAAGTGATAGGTGTTTACACTGAAACCACACCGAATGAAGAAATGCGCTGCTATATTCCAATCTCTACCGGTCAACGCGTTTTCGCATATAATAATAGATTGGAAAATGTACAAATGACAACGGGAGATCTTTCATTGGATGAAACGAAAGCATTAGCTGAAGAAATAAGAGAAAATTATGCACTTACTCATCATTTTGATCCAGCTGATAGAAGAGCGATGTATATTCAAAATAATATAGAGCAATATCAAGAAGTGCTTGATATAATGACAGGAATAAAAATTTTTATTTTAATTATTGGAGCAGGAACGATTGTGGCCGGAATGGTTGGAGTAAGTAATATTATGACCATCGTAGTAAAAGAAAGAACCAAAGAAATAGGAGTTAGGAAAGCATTAGGGGCGACGCCTTTTTCAATCGTAACAATGGTATTGCAAGAATCGGTATTTGTTACGGCATTTGCTGGTTATATTGGCTTATTGGCCGGGATCGCTCTATTAGAATTTATTGGACCCCATATTCAATCCGATTTTTTTGTAAATCCTGAAGTGGACGTAAACATTGCTTTAGGAACAACCATTGTATTGATTATTGCTGGTTCGTTAGCAGGGTTCTTTCCGAGCAGAAGAGCAGCTAAAATAAAACCTATTGCAGCACTGAGGGACGAATAGATATGTTTGATGTAGATAAGTGGAATGAAATATTAGAAACGCTTAGTAAGAATAAGTTAAGGACTTTTCTAACTGGTTTCGCTGTGTTTTGGGGAATTTTTATGTTGGTTATTTTGATGGGTGCCGGTAATGGTTTGAGAAATGGTATCGTAAAGGAATTCAATGATGACGCGATCAATTCTATTTGGATTTGGGGAGGAGTAACCAATATAGAGTATGAGGGATTAAAAGTTGGAAGAGAAATTCAATTGAAAAATAAAGATTTTGATAATATAAGCAATATGAACGGAGCTGATCACGGAACATCGAGATATAATGTCTGGGGAGCCACTGCAAATTATGGTGCGGAAGGCGGTTCTTTTAATGTTCGTTCAGTACATCCCGATCATCGAATTCTTGAAAACACCATTATTTCTAAGGGAAGATATATCAACGAAAGTGATTTAATAGAATTTAGAAAAGTAGCTGTAATAGGAGTTGGTGTAGTAGATCAAGTGTATAAAGAAATTGAGCCAATTGGCACCTATCTAAATATCAATGGTATTCCATTTAAAATAATAGGCGTTTTCAAAGACGAAGGAAGTGAACGCGAAGAACAATACATTTATCTGCCTATTACTACCGGACAACGTGTATTTGCCGGTCAGGATCATGTAAATAATATTATGGTAACAACAGGTGATCTAAACCTGGAACAGAGTGACAAACTCACCGATGATATAAAATTGAAACTCGCAAAATCCCATCATTTTGATCCTGCTGACCAAAGAGCAGTATATGTTCGGAATAATAATGAAGAGTTTCAAAATATAATGAATATTATCAGAGGAATTAAAGCATTTATACTCGTTATTGCTTCAGGCACTATTGTAGCCGGAGTGGTAGGGGTAGGAAATATTATGACTATTGTAATAAAAGAGCGAACCAAGGAAATTGGAATTCGAAAAGCACTGGGTGCAACTCCCAATTCTATTATCTCTCTGGTATTACAAGAATCGATCTTTGTAACTTCCTTTGCAGGGTATTTTGGCTTAATTGCCGGAATTGCTTTACTCGAATTATTGGGGCCAAATATCGATTCAGCCTTTTTTGTTAATCCTGAAGTAGATGTAAATATCGCTTTAGGCACTACATTATTATTAATATTTGCCGGTGCATTAGCAGGATTTTTTCCTGCATTAAGAGCGGCAAGCATAAAACCTATTGTTGCACTAAGAGACGAATAAATTATGTTTGACAGGGATAAATGGCAAGAAGTATTTCATGTTTTAGAGAAAAATAAACTCAGAACTTTGTTGACAGCATTCGGTGTTTTCTGGGGAATTTTTATGCTTATCGTATTATTGGGTTCCGGAAATGGTTTAAGGAATGGCGTGGTTGGTGATTTTGGTGGGCACGCTACTAATTCAATGTTTTTATGGACTCAGAATACCTCCATGCCCTATGCAGGATTTCAACGAGGTAGAAATTTTAACTTTCATAATGAAGATGTAGAATATATTCGTAACAATGTTCCTGAAGTATCTATTCTTTCACCTCGTTGTCAGATGGGTGGACATAATGGATCAAACAATGTGGTCAGAGGATTAAAAACAGCTGCCTTTAATGTTTATGGAGATTATCCGGAATACAATTTAATAGAACCGGTCACCATTGTAAAAGGCCGTTTTTTAAATGATATGGACATCGATGAAAAAAGAAAGGTCTGTGTGATCGGAATGGAAGTTCAAAACAGTTTATTTCTTCCAGGTGAAGAGCCTATTGGTGATTATATTAAAATTAATGGAGTTGCTTTTAAAGTAATAGGTTTATATAAAACCAAGCAAAGTGGCGACCGGGCAGAGGAAGCAGAAAAATCTGTTTTTATCCCACTTACTACTTTTCAAAGAGCATTCAATTGGGGAGATATTTTAGGATGGTTCTCAATCACTTCTGTTGACAATGTTCCTGTTTCTTTAGTAGAAGATAAAGTGATAACGCTTTTAAAAAAGAAGTATAAAATACATCCGGATGATCCAAGAGCTTTTGGTCATTTTAACCTCGAAAAAGAGTTTATAAAAATGAACGGATTGTTTACCGGGATAAGTGGTTTATCATGGTTTGTGGGAGTTTTAACCTTATTAGCAGGTGTAATCGGTGTAAGTAATATTATGTTGATCATTGTAAAGGAAAGAACTCAGGAAATAGGAGTTCGAAGAGCTTTAGGAGCAACACCTTGGAATATTAAAACTCAAATTATCATTGAATCTGTATTTTTAACTTCTCTCGCAGGTATCGTTGGAGTATTAGCAGGTACATGGATGCTTGTTTTAGTTGATACACTATTAGGGGATGCTGATACGGGTTCATTTAAACATCCTGAAATAAATTTATATACCATATTAATTGCTTTAAGTGTGCTTATTATCTCGGGTGCACTAGCAGGACTTATTCCTGAACAACGGGCAGTAAAGATCAGACCTATTGAAGCATTAAGAGATGAATAAACTATATATTAAATAAACCTTTGATTATGAAAAAAGTACTTCGAATAGTATTCTTAGTTGTTGTTCTAGCAGCAATGGGTTATACCCTTTATTATTTGTTTGAGAAAAACAAGGAATCTCCTTTAGTTTACAATACTCAAACAGCTGAGATAACGAATATTATTAAAAAAACAGTTGCAACTGGATCGATTATTCCACGACGCGAAATACTCATTAAGCCAATGATCTCAGGTATTGTTTCTGAAGTTTATGTAGAGGCTGGAGATTATGTAAAGAAAGGGGATGTGTTGGCTAAAATTCGAGTTGTACCTAATATGGTGGCTTTAAATAATGCCGAAAACAGAGTTAATCAGTCTAAAATAGAAGTAGAACAAGCAAAAATTGATTACGACCGAAACATGAAACTCTATGAACAGAAAGTAATTTCGGATGCTACTTTTCAGCCTTTTAAACTGAGAATGAGAACTGCCGAGGAGGAGTTAGTTTCAGCAGAGAATAATCTTGAAATTGTTAAAGAAGGAGCGTCGAAAAGTGGAAAGTCTACTTCTAATACCCTTATTAGATCAACTATATCTGGAATGGTGCTGGATGTACCTGTAAAAGAAGGAAACTCTGTTATTGAGTCGAATAATTTTAACGACGGAACTACGGTAGCCAATATCGCAGATATGAAAGACATGATCTTTGAAGGAAAAGTGGATGAATCTGAAGTCGGAAAGCTTCATGAAGGAATGACACTTATATTAAATATTGGGGCCATTGATTCTGATCGATTTGAAGCTCGCTTGGAATACATCGCTCCAAAAGGGGTTGAAGAAAATGGTGCCATTCAATTTCTTGTAAAGGCGGCTGTTACTCTAAAAGAAGATCAGTTTGTAAGAGCGGGTTATAGTGCGACTGCAGATGTTGTATTAGATCGAAGAGACAGTGTTCTTGCCATCGATGAAAGTTTATTACAATTCGAAGCAGATACGGCATTCGTTGAAGTTGAGACTGGCGAACAACAATTCGAGAAAAGGGAAATAAAATTGGGCTTATCAGATGGTATTAAAGTTGAAATACTAGAAGGAATAAGTTCTGAAGATAAAATCAAAGAGTGGAATATGCCTGAAAAAGGCTAATTGATATTGAATAAAAAAATAAATAGGTCCGGCATTCCGATTTTTCGGAGCCGGACCTATTCAATTTTATTCAACCATAAATTTAAAATTCGCCTGGCCATCTTTATTTACTATTGATAGCACATAATAGCCGTTTTGTAATTCTTGTATATTAAGTGAAATTTTTTGCAATCTACCTAATGTTCCATTTTTCACCATCTTTCCAGAAATATCGAAGATCTGGTATTCTTGATCTGACTTTACAGTTTCTTTAAAAAAGATCGTTAGCTCATCACTTGCCGGATTTGGATAAATGCTTAAGCCATTACCAAAATCAATTTCATCTATTCCTAAGGAAATTTCATTATTAGCACTTAAGATCCATTTATCCGGATCATATTCGATGTTTTGAATAGTATAATCTAATGTAAAACTAAATGTCTGATCATTTTCGGTCAGAGGGAAAGTGACAATGCTATCTTGACCCGAACCTAAAAAGCGCAATGGAAGCGTAAGTTCGAAAAAATCGACAGAGGAATGAGATTGCTCTTGATGAACCTGAACAAAAACTTGATTAGCTACCTGACTCCAGTAAACCGAATGTGAAGGGTAGCCCTGATTAAAGAACCAATCATTAAAAAACTCTGTCAAATCCAGACCTGAGGTGGCTTCTAAATGAGCCTGAAGATCAGAGGTTCTGGCATATCCATAGCTAAGATTTTCATCATCTAAATAGTTTTGTAATCCTAAATAAAAGGCATCATCACCCATTTCCCAGCGAAGCATATGAAGTAAAAAGCCTCCTTTTCTATAACTTAATCTACCATTAAATATTCTGCCAACACTTGTTGTATCATCTACCCAAACAGAACCACCAGGTTGGCTGGTCACATTATCAATAGTACTAGCTTTCCATCCTTCCCAACTAACAAGATCATCTTGAGCTTGATAATTTAGTGCAGTAAGGTAAGTTGCAAAACCTTCATTGAGCCAGATATCCACCCAGCTTCCACAGGTAACTTTATCTCCAAACCACTGATGCGCCAACTCATGTGCCATTAAGCTATAGCTAAAATTGACCATAAAACTCATGGTTGTGTGTTCCATTCCACCACCCCAGCCAAACTGAGCATGACCATATTTTTCATCTGCATAAGGGTATGGTTCAAATTGTTCATTATAAAACTCCATTATTTCAATAATATCGGGAGTTTGATACTGTGCTGACGATAGGTTTTCGGGAAAAACATAATTCAATATTTCTAATTGATCGCCACTTGGCATTTCAACCCAATCAGAATAATAGGAATAATTTGTAACTGCAATAGCTATTAAATAAGCGGGTATTGGATAACGATGTTTCCAAAAGAAAAGCGTGTTTTCTCCGTCGATGGTTTCACTTACAAGAACTCCATTACTTGCTACCCGATAATCGGAGTTGGTTAAAACATATACATCGATAGAATCGATTTTATCGACTAAATCTTGTTTACATGGCCACCAATCCATTGCGCCATAGGGTTCAGATAAAGTCCAGATAATTGGGTCATTACTAGCTCCATGAGTATCTTGAACAAAAGAACCAAAACCTCCACCACTTGGAACTCCGCGATAATAAACGGTCAATGAATCCAGAGAGCCCGAACTTACTGTATTATCTAAAGTGATGCGTAATAAATTATTCTCTAATAAATTAATTTGGGAGTTACCTTGAAATATAACTGAATCAATTGTAAAGCCATCAACCAAATCGAAATAGATCTCATCAAGATCATTAAGTGCCACAAAATAGGAAGTGATAGCGCCTTCTATATAATTTATTGAAGGATCAATTATCCAATTTAATCGATGGTATTTAAGATCATAGTCATCCGTAAATTCGGTATTTATTGATTTCTCTGTTGAAGAAAATTGATGCATTGCTGATTTCATCTCTGCTTCAACCATTTGATCAAAATCTTTTTGAGAAAAAGAAGTGATACTTGAAAAGGAAAATAGAATAATTAATAAGTAAAATAATTTCATCATTTTTAATTTTGCCCAATTTAAGGATAAGCACTTAGAAAAAATGTGATAATCATTCCAAATAGCGTTAGAGATGAACTAATTATATCAATTCTAAATTAATGGAGGATCACTTTAGCATAATTGTCCCAGCTCATAAGTTTAGTGCTGGTTTCTACATTGGCTCTATCTATTGGTTGTTCGATCGATTGGTTCATGATCCTCACCATATCTTCAATGTCTTGGTTGTTGGCTAAATAACCATTAAAGCCATCTTTTATCGTTTCTGGGAAATGTCCAACCCGAGTTGCTAAAATGGGCATGTTAAAATTGTAGCTTATCGATTCGATACCAGAAGGAGTGGCTGTTAAATAAAAAAGGAGAACAGCGTCTGCTACCTGAAAATACTGTGGAACATCCTCATTAGCGATAAATTTATTTACCAACATTACCTTATCTTCAATCCCCAGTGATTTGATCAACTCTAAAGGATGGTAATTTTTTTCATCATCTTCTTTTTTCTGAAAAAGCTTTTTCATAACTCCAAAAGTGGCTTCTTTAATTTTTGTACTCACTTTTGTCGAGTCTAAGGTATTCCAGAAAGATTCTCCGCAAATCATTAATGAAACATCATCTCTGGTTTCGCATAATTTTGCAAATGCTTTGATTGCTTGATGAAGGCCTTTATATTTTCTTATAAAACCAAAGAATAAAAAGACATGTTTTTTGAGTCCATGATCCAATTTAAATTTTTCCCTATCAAAATTGGGGTCCGGTTTGAACATATCATAAATAGGATGATATAATTTCAACGCAGTAGGAGCTTTTCTACTTCTTTGGCCATCGAAATTTAATTTGATCTTTCTCTTTGGCAGGAGTAAAATAAGTTCCTGATAAGTTTTTAAAGCGTGAACAATATAAGTATCCGCAGTTTTAAGTCCCATTTTTGTAAAATAGGTATCCAGATCAGAGTTTTCTTTTGGGACTACAAAATGTAAATCAAAGATGATCTCAATTTTTTGTTTGCTTTTTCTTCGAATTCTCTTAACCATCCTCGAAAGAGGAAGTCCTTGCATCGCGTTATACCACTGAATAATTAATTTATCTGCTTTAAGATCTACAATATAATCCGCAGTCTTATTCCAGGTGAGTGGATTATTAAAATCCATAAGATAAACTTCATTGATGTTTGTACCTTCAAGTTGATTTTGGCGACTTTCTTTATCGATAAATTCACGAGGTACTATTGCAGGATATTGTTGAATCCATGAAACGACATGTGTTTCAATTGAATCTATCCTGTCAAATGCTTTGGCTAAAGAAGTGTTGTAATTAGCGATACCGCCTTTAAATCGAGTTCCGGGACCAAAACAAACAATTTTCTCCATTTTTTAAATGCTTAAATGCATAATTGAATTAATGATAAAATAAAAAAATCCACTACCTATAAACACTTTGTAGGATTTGAGTCAGCTTTGTGCACTTTGTAGTTAAAAAATGATAAGACAAATAACTTGCAAATCACTAATTACTAGCTACTAATCTATATTCTCAACTGCCTTATCATACACTCTCTTCAATCCTTCTCTCAAGCTGATTTTCGCTTTCCAACCAAGTTCTTTTTCTACGTTTTCCATGCTGCAATAGCGGGAAAAAACACCCACCGGTTTATCTAATAAGGCTTTAATTTCCGGTTTATATCCGGCAAATTCACAAAAAATCCCAATAATTTCTCTAAAAGTGCTTAATCTTCCCATTCCGATGTTAATTGCCCTTCCGTCATGAATTGTTTTCATTGCCTCAAGGGTACAATCCAAAACGTCATCTATATGTACAAAATCTCTTCCTTGATATCCGCTTCCCCATACTTCAAATGGCTCTTCCCTTAAGGCAGCTCTTTTGGCAATAGCGGGAATTGGGTAACTTAAATCCTGATCTTCTCCATAACCACTAAATGGGCGAATACAAGTTATCTTGACCCCATAATGCTCTGCAGCAATTTTGGCTAGAAACTCTCCTGTTAATTTAGTCCAACCATAGGTCATATCCGGTTGTCCCATATTATTAAAATCGATATCGCTTTCAGTCAGTTGTATTGTATTGCTTTCCGTTTGTTTTGAAACAGGATATGCTGCGCTTGAACTTGGATAAAGTACACGATCAGGTTTATGTCGTGTGATCCAATAAAAGAATTCGGCATCGATGGATAGATCAAGGGCGACCATCATAGGATCTCCATCGATCATTGCTCTTCCGCCAACAATGGCTGCAAAATGAAAAACATCAGCAAAAGTTCCTATTGAAACTTCAAGAGATTTTTCAAAAGCTGCAAAATCATTTATTAAGATCCTAAGTGTATTTCTAAAATCATCTTGGATAAAAATGAGTCTTTCTCCATAATGCGTTATATTCTCATTAGCATCACTTTTATCTACGCTTAACCATGTGTCAGGATGTGTTCCAACGGATAAATTGTCAATAAAAATAATTCTATCTTCTGTAGTGTGGTATAGTCTTTTAACCATATTTCGACCTACAAATCCACATCCTCCCGAAACTAAATGGGTCTTCATTCGTTTATTTTTTGTGTTCGAAAATTACGGATTAAAGATGAGGTATATGAGAGATTTGCTTGATTTTTTTAGCCCATTTTTATAAAGGCTTTCATAATGTTTACAGTTAATTTTGATAGAAACGAATAAATAAAAAAAGCCCTGTACCGGGCTTTTTTTATTTATTAATTGATACTAATTCTTGAAATTTGGACTATATACGATCAGATCACTACTATGGATATATTCTATTACTCGGATAGCGTCATCAGTTGCATTTGAGAATCCTGTAATATTATGTTTTTCATTTCCATAGGAGACAAGTACATTTGGATTACTCCAATTAACCATTTTATACAATGATTGAATATCATAGTACCAGGTACCATCAGCATTTAAATTCATAATCCTTACATATTTATCAGAATAAGTTTCGTATCTGTCGTAATTAAAGGAATTAAAATCGAAGTAACGTCTTCCTTTTATATCTGGACTGTTATTGGCCTGAGGAATGTTATCAGTGTCGAATTTAAGCAACCAATCGTTCATATAGGCTACTTCATCGACAATCATTTTACCTGTTTTATCTGCACCACCTGCGAGTGCGCCGGCAGCTAACATCAAAACATCATTGTTTGAAAAGTATTGATTTAGAAATGATAGAACTCCAGTGAAGCCATTTCCCATTAATTCTTGATAAATCGCCACATTTTCTAGTGGAGAATCTATGATTTTATCATCGGCTTCATCATTTGTAGGGTCATTATCGTAGTTTACGATCCAGTCTTCATTGTGGATAATAGCAGTCAAACGACCGCTAGCATCTGTTCTAATAGCTGTTACATCAATATCAGTAAGAGTAGTAACTGCGGCCGCAAGTGATTTATCAATTACTTTTTGGGGAGCTCTTACAACATTTAATCTACCAAATTCAACTTCTTTTGGATCATACAAAGGATCATCATCAATTACTTCACCTTCTTCATTTAATTCGAAAGTAACATATGACATTTGACTAGGTGTTCTTAACAACTCATTAGTTGAAATATTAACTTTTATAGGTAAAATGTAATAATCAGTTGTACCATGTTCCTCGTTGAATATTTCTTCGTAGATAGGTATCCCATCTGCTGTTCTTGAGCATATTAATAAGTCACCGTATGTTCCGCTTGATCCGCCATTCCCGCCGTTCCCTCCGTTACCATTACCGTTACCATTTCCATTTCCATTTCCATCAAGGCTTTTTTCAAAAGAACTAGATGAAGCGTCGGCTGGTGAAAGAAGATCATCTTTTTCACATTGACAAAAAAATGCCATTGCGAGTACTAGCATAGGTATTATCGCTTTCTTTAACATGACATTATAGTTTAAAATTAATTATTCACTTAGTTAAATCTCCGAAAATTGGTTCTTACAAACATGATAGCCTCCTTTTTTTACTAATGAATTTTTCAATGTTAAATGTTATTCGAATAACTTTTACCTATTCTAAGTTACTACTTATTGCTTCAATTATTGAAATTAGAGGCTAAGGGTAAGGTAAATTAACTTCTCTTTTATTGGAATAAATAGTTGATTTAGATCAATAGAATAATTGTTCTATTTGGAAGAATTAAAAGGATTCTTTTGGGATTCAATAATGTTAATTGCAAATTAATAAAAATCATTTAGAGCTTCAGATTCACGCTCCCAAGTTAATTCCGAACTCGCAAATTCTAACGCTTTTAGCCATTCATGCTTGCTTTTTGTCCTCATATTTTCGATCCCTTTCATAATTTCATTTGGATCCACTTCTTCTATTATAGTGCCAACCTGATAATTATTTATAATAAAAGAAACTTCCGGAAGTTGCGAGGCCAAAATGGGTATTCCCGCATGGATGTAATCGAATATTTTATTCGGAAGACTGAATAGATAATTTAAATTACTGGCCTTGTCCAAAGAAATTCCTAAGTCGGCATTCGCAGTGTAATTCATCATTTTCTCGTAAGGCATTCGATCAATAAACAATACTCTTTCTCCTAAGTTTAAATTGAGAGCAAGCTTTTTTAAAGTTGGAATAGCATCGCCAGATCCTACAAATAGTAATAAAACATCTTTTAAATGTTCAATAGATAATAAAAGTTCCTCATTTCCTCTATCAATATTTATCCCAGAACCCTGTGCAATAACAATAAATTTATTTTCGGGAAGTCCCAGATCTTTTCTACTAAGAAAAATGGGATTGGATAGTTTTTCCGGAATATTTCGAATCACCCTGATCTTTTTAGAAAACCGCTTAGCATAGAAATCTGCAATCGAATTATTTACAGTAATGATCATTTCTAAGCGAGGAAAAATGCTATTTTCAATAGATTGCCATACTTTTTTAGCCCATCTACCTTGAATTTCGGGAACCTCAGTGAAAATTTCATGTGTATCGTAAACTAAAGGTTTATTCCTCAATTTCGATACGATGAAAGCTGCTAATAGAGTATCTAAATCATTCGCATGAATTCGATCATATTTAGAGAAAAGTAAATAGAAGAATAACCGAATATTTAAATTCGCATAAAAAAGCCCCCCCTTATTAAACCATAATCGAAATCGTTTTACAAAGTAAGGTCTGTCAATAGGAAGCGAATTTTTAAGTTCTCGGCCTACCAAGCATATATCATAGCCTTTTTTTTGCAAAGAATGACACATTTTTCGCACCCGTTGATCTGTGCTTAGATCGTTAGAAACAGTTACAACTATTTTTTGTTGATTACCCATCGCCACGAATGTATTAAAAGCCATTGTCATTTCTTTTCTTTGTAGTGATATTAATTCTCATGGACATTATAAAAAACTTCGATTTAAAAGATCATAACACATTTGGTGTGCAAGCCAGCGCCGCGTTATGTACGCATATTACTTGCATTGAAGATCTACAAGATGTGATAGAAGAAAATAAAAAACTAAAAAAAGAACTTTATCCATTAGGTGGAGGAAGTAATATTCTTTTAAGTGATGATATTGATAAATGGGTACTTATTAACAGAACCAGAGGAATCTATGTTTTAGATCAGAACAATGATGAAGTGGTTGTGGAAGTAATGGGGGGAGAGAACTGGCACAAATTTGTAATGTTTAGTTTGGATAAAAAGTGGTTTGGACTCGAAAATTTATCTTTAATTCCCGGCTCGGTTGGTGCGTCACCTATCCAGAATATTGGAGCTTATGGGGTAGAAGTAAAAGATTTTATTTTAAGTGTCGAATATATAGATCTAAAAAGTGGGATCACAAAGACCTTAGATAACCCATCAATCCACTTCGACTATCGTAATAGTATCTTTAAACAAGAGTTAAAAGGAAAAGTATTTATTACTAGGGTAGTATTTGCACTGAAAAAAGAGGCAAAAGTAAATGTGCGATACAGTGCCCTCCAGGATGAATTAGATAAACGATCAATCTCAAACCCCAGTCCAAAAGATATTTCAGATGC
>JAHECK010000035.1 GCA_024641785.1 Flavobacteriales bacterium
GCTCCTCTTCTGCATTCAAGTGATATAAATTCCCATAAAATTCATCAAAGCCATGATTTGTTGGGAGATGCTCATCGCGATCGCCAAGATGGTTTTTACCAAATTGTCCGGTCGCATAACCCAAGGGCTTCAATAGTTCAGCGATGGTTGGATCTTCCGAAGAAATACCCTCTTTAGCACCGGGTAAACCCACTTTACTTAGTCCTGTTCTAAATACACTCTGACCAAGAATAAAGGAAGACCGTCCTGCAGTACAACTTTGTTCAGCATAATAATCTGTAAAGATCATTCCTTCATTTGCAATGCGATCGATGTTAGGAGTGGTATAGCCAACCATCCCTTTTGTATAGGCACTAATATTTGACTGTCCGATATCATCGCCCCATAAAACAAGGATATTTGGTTTTTTATTTTGAGCTATTGATGCGTTAGTAAAGCTCCCCATTAACAGCAAAACAAAAAATAAACTATAGAGTTTAAATGATTTTTTATTGAAAATTGTATTCATAATGTTGAATTATTGGTTTTTTTAAATTTTTACCTTCTATAAAAGTAAAAATTATAAGTTAAAGTTATCTTACTGTCTCACAATCATATCGAGGTTCCACTTTGTATAACTTTATGTCTTTAGCTTAATAGCCGGATAATTCCTTTTTATTAGTTTTGCGCACTTAAAAAAAAAAGATGATCTCAGTAGACGCAATTGGTGTAGATTTTAGTGGCGAAACCCTATTTAGTGATATTTCCTTTGTAATAAATGAAGGAGACAGGATTGCTTTAATGGGCAAGAATGGAGCGGGAAAATCGACCATAATGAAAATTATTGCCGGGATTCAAAAAGCCAATCGGGGGCATGTAAGGGCACCTAAAGAAGCTGTTATTGCCTACCTTCCGCAGCATTTACTTACCGAAGATAACTGCACTGTATTTGAAGAAACTTCAAAAGCATTTCAGCATATTTTTGAAATGCGCGATGAGATCGAAGCATTAAATAAACAATTGGAAACGCTTAGCGATTATGAGTCTAAAGCCTATATGGATGTAATTCATAAGGTGAGTGATCTTGGAGAAAAATATTATTCATTAGAAGATATCAATTATGACTCGGAAGTAGAAAAAGCCTTATTCGGTTTGGGATTTAAACGAGAGGATTTCACACGCCAGACCAGTGAATTCAGCGGTGGTTGGAGAATGCGGATCGAGCTGGCAAAGATCCTTTTACAAAAGCCGGATCTGATCTTATTAGATGAGCCGACAAATCACGTAGACATTGAATCGGTATTCTGGTTAGAAGATTTTTTGATCAATAAAGCAAAAGCGGTTTTAGTGATCTCTCACGATAAAAAGTTTATTGATAACATTACAAACCGGACCATCGAAGTAACGATGGGAAGGATCTATAATTATAAAGCAAACTATTCCCATTATCTTCAGCTAAGAGAAGAAAGACGATCACATCAGATCAAAGCTTATAAAGAACAACAAAAATTTATTGCCGATAATCAATTATTTATCGATCGATTTAAAGGAACATACTCTAAAACGAACCAAGTTACCTCGAGAGAGCGGATGCTGGAAAAACTGGAGATTATTGAGATCGATGAGGTTGATAACTCAGCACTAAAACTTCGCTTTCCGCCTTCGATTCGATCAGGTGATTATCCTGTAATTGTAGAGGATCTGACAAAAAAATACGATGATCATGTTGTATTTAAAGATGCAAAAATGGTCATTGAACGCGGTCAGAAAGTTTCCTTTGTCGGCCGAAATGGAGAAGGAAAATCAACCATGATAAAAGCCATTATGGGAGAGATCGATTTTGAAGGTAAATGTGCCTTGGGTCATAATGCTAAAGTGGGCTATTTTGCCCAAAATCAAGCTTCATTACTTGATCCCGATTTGACAGTATTTCAAACGGTTGATGAAGTGGCAGAAGGAGATATCCGAACCCAGATAAAAAATATATTGGGAGGCTTTATGTTCAGTGGCGATGATATCGATAAAAAGGTAAGTGTGCTTTCAGGAGGGGAAAAGACGCGTTTGGCAATGGTTAAATTATTACTTGAACCTGTTAATTTATTGATTCTGGATGAGCCTACGAATCACCTAGACCTCAAATCGAAGGACGTATTAAAAGAAGCACTGCTCAGTTTCGATGGGACCTTGATCTTAGTATCTCATGATCGTGACTTTTTAGAAGGACTTTCTGAAAAAGTGTTTGAATTTAAAGATAAAAGAGTGATCGAACATTTCGAAACGATCGATGAATTTTTAATTCGAAACCGAATGGAAAGCTTGAAGGAGATTCAAGCCAAGGGTTTTTTTTCTTAAGCTATTGAAAATTATAAGTAGCTATAAAACACTTGTTTTTTCCTTTATTTCAATTTATAAGTAGTACTGTATCCTGAGCATAAACGGCTAATAAGCTGTATATTTATTGCAATACTATTTGCTAATCGCATTAAAATAAGTAATGATTTGGCAATTAATTTAATGTGCTTGTTACAAATCATCAAATATTGAATAAGTAAATGCTTCCAATACTTAGAAAAACGAGTAAAAAAATGACAAGATTTATTAAGAAACAAAAACAAGAAATTGGCAAATCTCCGGATGAGCTCATTTTTCGAGGATCTAAGAAGATCGATCAAGTTTTGCTGAGGATCATTGATTTTGATGCGGACAATCTCAATGAAGACCATATAGAAACAGTTAAAGAAGTCAGCAGATATACAGGTAAAAACACTGTCACATGGTTAAACATTGATGGTCTTCACAATTTGGCCATTATGGAAGAAATTACTTCTGCGTTTAATTTTGATAGCCTTGTGATGGCAGAAGTCATGAACACAGAAGCACGGCCGAAAATTATAGATTATGATAATTGCACTTTGATCTCCATAAAAATGTTGCAGCAGGATCCTATCACCGGGATTATTATGGTTGAAAATTTGAGTTTAATTTTAACCAAGTCTGTTCTCATTACCTTTCAAGAAAGAAAAGGCGATGTTTTTGAGCCCGTCCGTGAGCGAATCAGAAAGCAGAAAAAGAGAATTAGAAATGGGGGTACTGATTATTTGACTTTTGCTCTATTGGATATTGTGGTCGATAACTACTTATATGTCATCAGCCTGTTAGGTGAAAAAATTGAAACTTTAGAGGAAAACATTTTGCTTAATCCTAATCAGGTTGTGATCAATGAAATTAACAACTATAAACGCGAATTAAATTTTCTTCGTAAAAACATTAAACCGGCTAAAGAAATGATCTTTTCCCTGGCTAAAATGGAATCGGAATATATTACCGAGAATACGTATGTTCATTTTAAAGAGCTTCAGGATAATATTAGTCAGGCAAGTGATGCTTCTGATAGTTATCGTGAAATTTTATCCGATCAATTGAACATCTATCACACTACGATCAGCAGTAAACTGAATGATATAATGAAGTTTTTGACTGTTTTTTCAGTCATTTTTATTCCTTTAACTTTTATTGCCGGTATATATGGAACTAACTTTGACAATGTTCCTGAGCTTCATTATCAATACAGTTATTTTATAATGTGGGGAATTATTGTAGCTGTTGCTCTTGCCATGCTTCTTTATTTCAGAAAGAAAAAGTGGCTATAAATAAGTAACACAGCGATTGCCTAATCCGGAAGCGAAAGTCATTTTTATATTTTAAAAGCCTGAAACCCTTTGTATTTAAAGAATACAGAATAAAATCAATTAAATTTACCCTCAATCAAAAATATATATATGCTAACGATCAATCCTTATCTAACATTCAATGGAACCTGCGAAAAAGCGTTCAATTTTTATAGAACTGTTTTTGGTGGCGAATTTCCCTATGTTGGAAAATTCAAGGATATGCCAGAAAATCCTGAATATCCAATTGATGAATCTGAAAAAGAAAAAATCATGCATATTTCCCTGCCAATTAGTAAGGAAACGGTTCTATTTGGTAGTGATACCGGTGGAGAATGGTCAGGGAAATTTAAGCAGGGGAATAATATCTCAATGTCAATAAGTGTGGATTCTAAAAAGGAAGCGGATAGAATATTTAAGGCTCTTTCTTTAGATGGAATAGTAAAAATGCCAATGAGTACTACTTTTTGGGATTCTTATTTTGGAATGTTAGACGACCAATTTGGGATTCAGTGGATGATAAGTTTTGACGTAAAAAGTAAATAATATGAATCCTGTTTTTAAAAAAATAATAGCGGTAGTAATCGGTGTATTTGCCGGTGGAATATTAAATATGGGTCTAATAATGATCAGCGGAAGCATAATTGCTCCTCCGGAAGGTGCAATTACAACCACCATGGAGGGATTAAAAGAGTCCTTACACTTATTTGAACCCAAACATTTTATAATGCCCTTTCTTGCCCATGCACTTGGGACTTTATTCGGAGCATTTGTCACTGCAATAATTGTAAATGACCATAAAATAAAATTTGCTTTAGTTATTGGTGTTTGGTTTTTAATTGGAGGAATTATGAATATTTTAATGTTACCTTCTCCAACATGGTTTACGATTTTGGACCTCACATTAGCATATATTCCAATGGCATATTTAGGAGGATCTATTGCTTTGAAAATAAATAAAGGCTCACAACAAGGAGAATAATTAATTATTGGCTTTTTCCTGAAAAAAGATATTCTACCTGATTTTTCATCAATTTTCATTGATTTAATAAAGTGAAATAGAAGTTAAAAAATAATATAAATGATCATAGACGTACACACTCACATTAACAATTACCATGAAGATAGGGTTAAATCGCTGGAAGATTGCCTTAATCAACTTACAGATACGATGTTAGAAAATAAGGTTGATTATTCACTGGTCTTATCATCTTATAAAGTCAATGAGCACAGACCCAGTACCAGACAAGTGGTAGAGGCGATCAAAGGGCGAAATAATCTCGGAGTGGTTGCAGGAATTTCTTACCTGCACTATGATCATAGAGACATAAGAGAGATCAGTGAGTATCTTGAAAATGGCTTCATAAAAGGACTGAAGTTTTATCCGGGTTACGAGCCATTTTACCCAAATGACAGCAGACTTAAATTAGTTTATGAAATGGCTGTTGAATATAATGTACCGGTTATGTTTCATTCCGGCGACACCTATGCCCCAACTGGTAAGGTAAAGTATTCACACCCTCTTCATATTGATGATCTGGCGGTTGATTATCCTGATCTAAAAATTGTAATATGTCATGTCGGTAATCCCTGGATCAGGGATTGTATGGAGGTAGTGTATAAGAATAAAAATGTATATGCAGATATTTCCGGATTGGTGTTGGGTGATTTTTCAGAAAAGTTTGAACGATTCATGAAAAAAGAAATTGAAGAGATGATCACCTTTGCCGGTGATCCTAACTATTTATTATATGGTACTGATTGGCCAATATCCAATATGAAATCGTATTTAAAGTTTATGGACCAACTGGAATTATCAGACGAAAAAAAAGAACTCATTCTTTGGAAAAACGCAAGTCAATTGTTTAACATTGATGTTAATAAGCTTTAATCTCATATCTGTTACTAAGCATTTTAGATTTAAACGATGAAAGAATACATAGCATTAGTCCTATTCCTTTTTACAATAAATAGCATGTTAACCTACGGTCAGGAACATGAAAGTATTCTTAGTGCTCCTGAAAATTGGAAGAGTGAAATCATTCCTTTTCCCATATCATTTGCCCCTTCTATCAATTATGTAGGATTTGAAGACCTTCGATTTACTCCCACCTGGTCGGATTCAACAAGTCAGGAATTTTGGACTTACACCTTTGTATGGTACGTTGAAAAGGATTCCAGTTTAACGGAAAGCAGTCTTTCAGAGATGATGAATAGATACTATGATGGGCTTATGGGAGTAGATTATAAAAAAAAGGAAGATCAAAGTCCAATTGAAAAAACCCTAAGCGTTTTTATTGCTACAAAGAAAGGGTTTAAAGGAAAAATTCGGGTTTACGACTCTTTTTTCACCAAGAAAGAAATGACTCTGAATGTAAAAGTGAAGGAAGCTTTTTGTGCTGAAACAAATAAACAGATCATTTCATTTAAGCTATCTCAAAAAGAGTTTGACGATCCTATATGGGATCGGTTTGATGATGTTAAGCTTAAGGTAAAATGTGATTAAAAGATAATAGATAGCAGTTTGAAACACATCAGCAAAACCGTCTGGATCTTATCATTAGTAAGTTTGTTTACAGATACAGCAAGTGAAATGCTGTATCCGATAATGCCAATCTATTTAAAGACCATCGGATTTTCAATTGTTCTTATTGGTGTACTTGAAGGTGTTGCTGAGGCTACTGCTGGACTTAGTAAAGGATATTTTGCTAAACTTTCGGATGTTTCTGGAAGACGGGTTCCATTTGTACAAATTGGATATGCTTTCAGTGCTATTTCAAAACCGATGATGGCAATATTTATATTTCCACTTTGGATCTTTTTTGCACGTACGATCGATCGTTTTGGTAAAGGGATAAGGACAGGCGCGAGAGATGCCATTCTCTCGGAAGAAGCAAGCCCCGAAACCAAGGGGAAAATTTTTGGATTTCACCGTTCAATGGACACATTAGGAGCCGTTATTGGTCCATCATTGGCATTGCTTTACTTGTATTTTTTCCCGGAAGATTACAAAACCCTTTTTTTTATCGCTTTTATTCCCGGACTACTGGCAGTGCTTTCCTCTTTCTATCTTAAGGATTCCAATACAATAGCAAGGGATAAAAAACCAAAAACGCCATTCTTTTCATTCCTAAAATATTGGAAAGTAAGTAGTGTGGAATACCGAAAACTGGTCACCGGACTTTTGCTCTTTACCCTGATCAACAGCTCGGATGTTTTTCTATTACTTCAGGCTAAACAATCAGGACTTGACGACACTATGGTTATTGGAATTTACATTTTCTATAACCTTATTTATGCTTTGTTTGCCTTTCCAATGGGTATGTTGGCGGATAAAATGGGACTGAAAAACATTTTCATCATCGGGCTGGTCTTATTTGCCATCGTATATTTTGCTTTTTCAGTAAACACAAACCTTTATATCTTTTTCGGACTCTTTTTTCTTTATGGTGTTTATGCTTCAGCGACGGAGGGAATTTCAAAAGCATGGATCTCTAATATCACCGAGAAAAAGGATGTAGCTACCGGAATAGGAACCTATACTGCATTACAAAGTATTTGTACGATGGTCGCAAGTTCAATGATGGGTTTTATTTGGTTTCAGTTTGGCTCATCAATCGCATTTATTGCCACCGCGAGCATCACTTTGCTTGTATTACTCTACTTTATAACGATTCCAAAATTCATCTCCAAAATATAAACTCTAAGGGACTACATTTTAGCTTTAAAATAGATAAATTTATAAGCGAACAATTGATTTTTATAAAATGGCAGAAGAAGAGAATTACCTGGACAATCATTACATACATCGAAGTAATTGGCTAAGAGCAGCGGTTCTTGGTGCTAATGACGGAATTCTTTCAACCGCTAGTCTTGCCATCGGTATTGCAGCTGCAAGTGATTTGAGAGAGCCTATTGTATTAGCAGCGATGGCAGGATTAGTAGCCGGGGCATTATCAATGGCTGCTGGAGAATATGTATCGGTAAGTTCTCAGACCGATGTAGAAAGTGCCGATATCGAGCGTGAAAAAATAGAATTAGAAGAAACACCTGTACTGGAATTACATCGATTAGCAGATATTTATGAAAAGAGAGGCTTAAAAAAAGAAACGGCTATGATAGTAGCCTTAGAATTAACAGAAAAAGACGCACTGGCAGCCCATGTTAGAGATGAATTAGGAATAAATGAGATAAGCCAGGCAAATCCGATACAAGCAGCTTTTGCTTCTGGTGCCGCATTTACCGTAGGTGGAGTTCTTCCTCTTTTAGTTTCTATTTTTTTACCACTAAAACACATGGAATATTACCTCTATGGTTTTGCGATCATTTTTCTAATCCTATTAGGGGCATTAGCTGCAAAAGCCGGAGGTTCTAGTATAATAAAAGCAATCATTAGAATTACCTTTTGGGGAACTGCTGCTATGGGCTTAACCGCACTGGTTGGGTATTTATTTAATGTGAGTGTTGCTTAACAAAAATTGAAACAGAGAAAGCAAATGAATTTTGACCCTAAATTGTTTTATAGAACTGCTTTTTGGATCAGCTTCTCAGGTTTAATTGTTTTTATTGACGATTTTGGCTTTGTTCATACTCACGACACCCAAACCTATTTAAATCATTATTATTATTTTGTTCTTTTAATAGGTATATTTTCAACAGGTATCAGGTATTTTAAAAACAGACAGCTAGTAGAACATAAAGCATTTGTTTTTGATATTTCAACCGTACTTTTAACACTTTTAATTTTTTACTATAATTTTTTCAGCTTTTCAAGTTCTGCACTTCATACCCTATTTGAAAACACATATTGGGTGAAATTTGCTGTTCTGTTTACATTCATCCGTGAATTTTCTGAAATTAAACTTAACTATCGCAGAACTTTTCTAAATCCTGCTCAACTCTTTATTGCCAGTTTTTTGCTGATCATCATTATTGGTTCTTTATTATTGATATTACCGAAAGCCACCCATTATGGAATTTCATACCTGGATGCGCTCTTTACTTCCACTAGTGCTGTTTGCGTAACAGGATTAACTGTAGTAGATACAGGAAGTGATTTTACTTTATTCGGGCAAACGATCATCATGCTATTGATCCAGGCTGGAGGTTTGGGAATATTAACTTTTGCCAGTTATTTCAGCTACTTTTTTAAGGGAGGAACGACTTATGAAAATCAACTTGTATTTAGTGATATGACAAGTTCAAGAACATTGAATGAAGTTTTTTCTACACTTAAATACATCATCCTTATCACCTTTGGTATTGAATTGTTTTCTGGACTATTAATATACACCAGCTTAGGATCAGAAAACTTTACTTCAATTTCCGATAGGATATTCTTCTCTACTTTTCATTCAATATCGGCTTTTTGTAATGCAGGTTTTTCCACTTTACCTCAAAATTTGTATGAAGTAGATTTTAAATACAACTATTATATGCAACTGATAGTGATATTTACGTTTGTGCTTGGTGGATTAGGTTTTCCCATTGTAGTAAATCTTCTTAAATATTTGAAATATAAAATCAAAACCTTGTTCACATTTTCCACACAAAAAATCATCTATAAACCCTGGGTGCTAAATCTTAATAGTAGAATTACCTTAGTAACAACTTTTTCTATTTCCATTGTTGCCTTTATCCTTTTCTACTTCTTAGAGTACAATAATGCCCTTATCGAACACAGTGGGTTTGGAAAGATTGTAACCGCTCTTTTCGGGGCGACAACTCCAAGAACTGCAGGCTTTAACACAATCGACACTGCATCATTAGCTTTTCCTACGCTGATGATGATTTTTCTTTTAATGTGGATTGGGGCTTCTCCACAATCTACCGGAGGAGGTATAAAAACGACCACTTTTACAATTGCAACACTTAATATTTTAAGTCTGGCAAAAGGAAAGTCAAGAATTGAAATATTCCGAAGGGAAATATCCGATGTTTCAGTAAGAAGAGCATTCGCTATCATCTCCTTGTCCTTTATAGTTATTGGATTTGGAATTATGCTGATCTCCATCTTTGATAAAGATAAAGATCTGTTGTCTATTGCATTTGAATGTTTTTCGGCATATGGTACCGTAGGATTAAGTTTAGGAATTACCTCCAAACTTAGCAGTGCAAGTAAATTGGTAATAATAATAATAATGTTTGTTGGCCGAATTAGTATGCTTTCACTGGTCACTGCGGTATTTAAAAAAATAAAACACAAAAATTACAGTTACCCAAAAGAAGAACTCACAATAAATTAAAACAAGAACAATGAAATATATTATTATCGGACTTGGAAACTTTGGGGCATCACTAGCACATAAACTTACGGAACTTGGAAATGAAGTCATTGGAATAGATACGAGCATGGCTAAAGTGGATGCATATAAGGAGAAAATTTCTCATACTATTTGTATGGATTCTACTGATGAGTTTACTGTTTCTGGCCTTCCATTAAAGGAAACGGATGTTGTAATTATTGCCATTGGTGAAAATCAAGGAGCCAGTATTATGACTACTGCTTTAATGAAAAATTTAGAAGTTAAGCGATTGATCAGTAGGGCAATAAACCCATTGCACGAAAAAGTCTTACAAGCGATCGGTGTGGATGAAATTGTTCATCCGGAAGAAGAAACAGCAGAGCGTTGGGCGAAAAAATTATGCCTAATCAATGTGGTAGATTCATTTGAGTTAAATGATGATTTCAGTATAATAGAAGCAAAAGTGCCTTCTGATTATATTGGGAAAACAGTTAGAGAAGTTGCTTTCAAAAGGGAATTTAATGTATTGGTATTAACAATAATTAAAAAAATAGAGGTTAAAAGTGTATTAGGAAAGACCAATACAATTAAACAGATTCAGGGAGTTGCTTCTGCAGATAATATTCTTGAAGCAAATGATATTTTGGTCATTTATGGGTCAAATAAAGACCTGCAGTACTTTTTAAAGCAAAAAATAAGATGACCCGCATGAAAATGATAGGTATATCTTTCCCTAATAAGATGCTATTTTCTGAACCTTACTGATCGAGTTATAAAGTTTTTTGAAAACAAAATTGTAAGTCGCAATGGCTTTAAAATATAACGATATTGCATTAAGATTTAATAGAAAAGGATTTAAGTAATGATACACTTTTTTAAAAAGCTCAGACAAGCATCACTAACTGAAAATTCGCCTGTTCGATCGACCGGCGGTTATCTGCTCTATGCTTTGGGAGAAATAATACTCGTTGTTGTTGGGATTTTAATCGCATTAGCGGTCAATAATTGGAACCAGGATAGAAAAGAACAGCTTTTAGGGGAAGATATTTTGCTTAGAATTCATCGTGATCTGGTCCAGGACACGATCATGTTCAGAGAAAACATTACTAATAATGCGATTTTAAGAATAGAGATTAAAGATTTGCTCGTTAATTTGTACGATGGAGTAAGTAGCATAGAAGAAGTTCAAAGCATGAGCGCCACCTACGATAAAGCACTGGATCAGGTTTTTTCTCCAAATGATAATACCTATAAAAGTATTTTGAGTTCAGGTAGTTTGGGATTGATTCGAAATCCTGAATTAAAAGATGAAATTATTGATCTTTATAGTGAATACGATCAAACAGGGGCCTTATTATCTTCAATCAATGAATGGATGGGTGGAGTGGCTATTGCTGTGGATACACAAACTGATTTTATCAAATTTAATATTGCCGCTGATGATATTTATAGCACAGATGAAATGTTAAACGAAAATGATTTTTCCTTTCTGAATAATAAAGAAGATCCAGGCTTTAAAATGATTGTTAGAGCTATTTCTTCCACAGCATTTAATCAAAATGTGAGAACGACTTATTATTCTGAATTAATAGATCGATGTAATAATCTTTTACAACTTATTGATGAGGAATTGAAGGAAATTGAAAATTGAACAGCTACTTTAAGTCAAATCTTTTTAAGCATCATATTTCTTAGCAATAAACTTAGAATTTAAGAGTCGGGCGACAGCCATATAGTTTGGAATAAACTTTATTTTATCTCCTACATTGTATTTTTTCTTCCCATCCGGCGTTTTGTTTTTACCTATGTCTGCCACCAGCATATCGGAAGTGATCCCAACAAAAGTCAGGTCTTTATCGATGACAGCGATATCTTCTTTATCAACATCTAAAAGGCCGAAATCAAGAATGACCTTATAAGAGGATTCTCCAATGTCATCTTCACTATAACTCGCAGTATGGCCAATATTTGCATCACTTATAATCCCATCGGGAACGATCTTTTTTTCTTCCAATTCGATAATATTGGCATTAAATTCAAAGGTATCGGTATGCAATTCTTTAAAGCGTTCGTTCTTCAGAGGACTAACACCAAAAAAGGCAGCCTCTCCAATACGAAAATGATTGATATCCTTAGGTATGCTTTCGTTTTCGATCAAAGGAAGAGTGATAGAAGTTCCACCGGATATTAGTTTTAATTCTTTATTGAACTTTGCCGAAATGAGTTCTTTATAAAGGGAAAGTTGCAGAAGTTTATCATAGGTGGGTTCTACTCCATACATGCAGCCTAAATTAGAACCTATACCGATCACCTCTATATTTGATAAGTTAAATACCTTCTCGTAAAAACTCATAATGTCGTTTCGGTGTATCCCTTCTCTTAATTCACCAAGTTCAACCATAATGATGATCTCATGAATTTTATTGGCTTTTAAAGCAGCATCATTCAGGGCATTGATGGTGCTTAATGAGCTATTTAGTGAGATATCGGCATAATTAACGACGTCTTCTGCATAGATTTTAGCGGGCGGTTTAATATAGATGGTCTTCATTTTTGGATTGATCTCTTTAAGGTTTTTAAGACTGGTCAACCTTGAGTCTCCCACCGAATTTATTTTTTCGATCACCTCATCAGTCAGCACGTTTTTTAAAAATTCCTTATCTCCTGAGAATACTTTTGTTACCAAACTCCATTCAATGTTCTTACGATCGAAATAGTCACTTAAATAGGTGATATTCTTTTTTATCTTTTTACTATGTATGATTAATTCAGCCATTTATTGAATTATTTTTCTGGTTATATAAGCAGGTAATCGTGTTAGTAGTTCATAGTTTAATAAATTACTGTAGTCACTAAAGGATGAAACTGAAATATCCAGATCCCCTTGTTTTCCGATAAGCACCACTTCTTCTCCTTTTTCAATGCTTTCTGCCTGTGTAATATCAACTGCCATCATATTCATATTTACCGTCCCGACCACATCGAATCGTTGTCCGCGAATAAGTACCTTCCCATGATTGCTTAGCGAACGGCTAAATCCATGAGAGTATCCGACAGGAATTAGGGCGATCTTGCTTTTTGCACTCGTAAAGAAGGAAGTTCCGTAGCCAACAAACTCACCCGCTTTAACCTCTTTTACATCCATTACTGTTGTTTTCCATGAGATCACTCTCTTCAATGGATTTTCGTGGCTTTTATTTTTGGTGAGGTACTGAACGAGTACTTCATTACTCGGGAAAAAGCCATATTGAAGAATTCCGATTCGTGCCAGATCCATTCTTGTTTTGGGATATTGGATACTTGCTGCTGAACAAGCTAAATGATATTTTATATTAAGCCAGTCGACTTCTCGAAGTCCTTTTTGAACTTTCGTAAAGCGCTCATATTGATCTTTAATCCGCTTATAATTCGTAATGCTTTCCGCACCTGCTAAATGCGAACAAATACCCATCAATTGCAGATAGGCCTTATTCTCTTCCAGTATTTTTAATAAATACTTGAGTTTCCGGATACTGAATCCGCTTCGGTTCATTCCGGTTTCGATCTCTAAATGGATAAGTGCCGGAATCTTTAGCTTTCTAGCGGTCTCGATCGCTTTTTGTAAACGATCCTCCTCAAAAACATAAAACTCTATCCCATTTTTAATAGCCCATTCTATTTGATCATTGTCGATATGACCCATGATCATGATGCTGATGTCTTTTGGCAAGGCATTAAAAACATCTAAAGCCTCATTTGCGCTAAAAACACTAAAATGCCGGATCCCGTTTTCATATAAAAGAGGACAAAAATGACTTACACCATGACCGTAGGCATTTCCCTTGACCACCGACGAAAAGGTAGTTTCACCAAGCATATTTTTAATGAAAGAAATGTTTGTCTTAAGTGCTGACCTTGAAAGTTCAATATGTGAAGTATGTTGCATTAAGTTTTATTGGCTTCTTTTATTATTTGATAAAATTGTTGAATTCCGGTTGAGGTGATCTCATCAGGGAAATCATAGTCCGGATTATGTAAAGCAGGACAATTTTCTCCCGAGCCTAGTCCGAACATAGCTCCTTTATATTTTTGTGTAAACAATCCAAAATCCTCTCCCCATTTAAAAGGATAGGTCATGTCCTGAATCTCTAATTTATTTTCTATCGCAGATCTGCGAATGAGTTCTACCGCTTCACTATGGTTTTGATTAGCATAAAATTCCTGAGTCCAGCTTACTTCCTTTTTCAATTTATATTTGGAACAACAGCGGTCAACAAAATCTTCTAATTCTTTACATTTCTCATCAAAAAGAGACAGGTCCCAGCTTCGGATCGTTAAATGAATTTCTCCACTTCCGGCCGAAATACCATAGGCTAGTTCACCCATGGATATGTGAATAGGAGTGATCAGAAAGAAGTCCTCCTTTTCAGGATAATTGTAAGTCAATTTTTCAGAAAAATAAAGGATATCGGCGATTGCCAGTGAAGGATTGTGCCCTTTTTCAGGTTCGGCTGCATGAGCGGTTTTTCCATCGAGTTTAATGATCATGCTTTTCACATTCGCATTAAAATTATTTGATCTCAAAACGATCTTATTCTTTTTGAAACCCGGTAGGTTATGAAGCGCAAATACATAATCGAATTCTTGATTTTTAAAGAAGGCACTTTTTAAAACGATTTCAGCACCTTTACCATCTTCTTCAGCAGGTTGAAATAGGAGCATCACTTTTCCGCTTTCAGGAGGAAATTTGGACAATAGTTCGGCTACTCCAAGCATAATAGCAGTATGACCGTCGTGTCCGCACTTATGACTTACGCCAAAAGCTTTTGATTTGTATTCAAAGTCATTTATTTCAATAATTGGTAAGGCATCGGTATCGGCTCTAAGTAAAATATTCTTCCCTTTTTTCTTTGAGTCAAAAAGAAGCACTACCCCTGTATCTGCAATTCGAATGATCTCTCCTTTGCAATATTTTTTTAAGTAGTTTTCAATTCTTTTTGCTGTAGCGTATTCATTAAGGGATACTTCCGGATGCTTATGAATTTCTTTCCGTATCTTCTCTAATTTGGGAAGGAATTGTTGAATAATTTCTTGCATAAAAAAGGACTGCTTTTTAGTTAAATTGGATTGATTATTCTAAAAGGTTTAGGTTTAGAATTTTACAATAACTAATTAACTAGGATCTATTTTTTTAATCTCATTTCCAGATATGGATTTGTAAAACCGAATTTTTCGTATAAAAATTTTGCCGGATTATTTGCCTCCACATGAAGGGCAATATCTCCTTTTGAATATTCAATTACTTTTTCCATCAGTTTTTTTCCTAAGCCTTTCCCCCGATGGGCCTTGCTCACAGCAATGTAGACAAGAATGTTTTCCGGGATATATCCTCCCATACCGGTTTGATTTATTATAACCGCAGCTAGTATTTTATCTTCTTCCTTTAATAACATGCAAAAACCGCCAAAGGAAACAAACTCTTTACACGCATAGTCGATCGCTTTTTGGATATGGCTCTTTGGATCTCCGTATTCTTCCAGATTATTGAAAAGAAAATCAACGAGTTCTTTTTTTTCGCTTTTATCGGGCCTTATTAAGGCATCAAAAATTTTAGTCTCAATCATAATATTTTCAGTTCCAAGCAAGATATAAATATATGCGACTAAAGCAAATAATTGAGGTTTTATTTGGGTTTTGGAGCGAATCTTTTATTGAATTCCGAACTAATAAAATTTATCTTATCAGAGTTCTATGTTAACACTCTCATAACACAAGCATAATAATCAGGTAATTCTCTCTTCATCTTAAAATCACTTCTTATTCTCAATTTTGTATCAAATAATAAAAGATAGAAATGATGTTTAAAAAATTACTTATTCTGGCTGCGATCCTAAGTAGCACTTTTTCATTTGCAAACGATATTATAATCGCTGATGATGGAAGCGGAACAGGAACAACTACATGGACTGCGGATAATACTTATATACTTCAAGGTTTTGTTTTTGTAAATAGTGGAGATTCATTAACGATCGAAGCGGGGACTCTTATTAAAGGAGCATCAGGAACTGGAGCTAATGCATCTGCCTTGATCGTTGCTCGTGGAGCCTACATTCATGCAGTGGGAACTGAAGCAAATCCAATTATCATGACATTCGAAGGAGATCCCATAGACGGTTCGATTCCTTATACAACAAAAGGTCAGTGGGGAGGATTAATTCTTTTAGGAAACGCAAGATTAAATTCAGTACCTGGAGAATCTGCAATAGAAGGGATCCCAACTTCAGAACCACGTGGTTTATATGGAGGAGATGATGATGAAGATAATTCAGGAATACTGGCTTATATTTCTGTTCGACACGGAGGAACGGATATCGGAGCAGGAAACGAGATCAATGGAGTTACTTATGGAGGTGTTGGATCAGGCACCAGTGTAGAATACATCGAAGTTATTTCTAATGCGGATGACGGAATGGAATTTTTCGGAGGAACCGTATGTGTTAAACATGCTTTAGTTGCTTTTTGTGGAGATGATGGATTTGATTATGATGAAGGATATAGAGGAGCCGGTCAATACTGGGTTGTGATCCAAGAGCCAAATGATGGCGATAGAGGCGGTGAACATGACGGCGGAACAGATCCGGAAGATGGAATTCCATATGCTGCTCCAACTATTTATAATGCTACTTATATTGGTAGAGGAATCGATGCGGGAAAAAGAGCTGCTACTTTTAGAGATAATGCCGGAGGATGGTATGAAAACTCGATCTTCGCTAATTGGGGTCATGGAATTGATGTTGAAAGATTGGCTTCAGGTCAAGATTCATACGAACGTTTTCTTGTAGATTCACTGGTAATTGAAAGTAATATATTTTATAACTGTGCTTTAAATGGCACAAGTGCACTTGCTACTGATCTTTTTGAGATCTCTTTTGGAAGTGGAGCAACAGATAATGGCGAAACGACTGATTTCCAAGCTTCTTTCTCTGAAAGAAATAATATGGTTGCAGATCCCGGGATCACTTATACATTCGAAGAAAATGGATTTCAATTAGTTCCAACTACATCAGTTGTAAATGGAGCGACCCCTTCGACACATGCATGCTTAGATGCGGTTTCTTATCGTGGTGCATTTGCTCCAAACACCGATAACTGGCTGGCAGGTTGGACTGACTTTGATGCCTACGGATATCTTGCAGCAATGGAACCTATGAGTGTTTCTGAAAATAAAGTATTACAGGGAAGTGTTTATCCTAATCCGGTAGTCGATAAATTAACGATTGAATTAAAAGAGAATGCCGATAATCTGCTTATTGAAGTCTATTCTTTAGATGGTAAGATGGTTAAAGCTATTCAATTATATAATGTTAATGATCGCATTCAGATAGATCTGAGCGACTTGAATTCAGGTTTTCATGTGGTTAACCTGAGATCAAATCAAACCTCTAAGTCTTTTAAAATCTTCATCAGGTAAATAAAGAAATTAAAAGATGGTTTGAAAAGGGTTCCGAAACGTCGGGACCCTTTTTTTGTGCCTTTGCTTTTCAGGGATTTTTAGGTAATCATTCCTTAACATTAACTTAAAGGAAGGATAATCGCTACTTAATCACCTAAACGATTTTTCAGTCGCACTTTTGCAGTATAAATTATCAACCTGATGAAAAATATATTACTAATAGTATTTGCCTTTTTAAGTTTAGGAGTTTTAGGACAAGAAGGAAGCATTAAAGGAAAGATCACCGACGCTGAAACGGGAGAAGAACTAATTGGCGCCACCGTCGTTATCGCAGGAACTACCAAAGGTTCAGCAGCCGACCTTGATGGAAATTACAACATCGAAGGAATCGAAGCCGGTAACTACACCATCGTTTGTCAATACATTTCTTACCAATCCGATACTTTAAAGAATGTTGTTGTAAAAGAAGGAGAACCTACGATCCATAATTTCAATATGGGAAGTGCAGCGATCAAAATGGATGAATTCGTTGTTATTGCCCGAGCTAATAAAGGAGCCAATAACTACATTCTAAACGCAAAACAAGCTTCTGCAACCTTACTCGACGGGATCTCTTCTAAAGAGATTTCGAGAGGTGGAGACAGCGATGTTGCCGGAGCAGTTAAGCGTGTTACCGGTGTTACTGTTGAAGGAGGAAAATATGTTTATGTACGAGGATTATCTGATCGATATAGTAAAACACTTTTGAATGGAGCTGTAATACCAAGTCTTGATCCAAGAAGAAACGCAGTTCAAATGGATATTTTTCCAACTTCTATGATCGACAATGTATCTATCTATAAAACATTTAGTCCGGAATTACCTGCCGATTTTACAGGAGGGCTTATCAATATTAATACGAAAGATTATCCTGAAGAACTCAATATAGAAGCTAGTTCTTCTTTTGGTTATAATAGCAACGCTACTTTTAATAAGGATTATTTTACCGGAAATACCGGAAAAAGTGATTGGTTAGGAAAAGACGACGGAACAAGAGCGATACCATCCCTGGTTTCAGAAAATGAAGTAAATGCAATCGATTTTTCGAGTTACGAACTTGCACGACAAGATGCCGGACTGAGTAATGATGAGTGGAATGGTTTATCAAATAATCAAAAACAAGATTACCTATATAATTCAAGACTTCAGCGGAATGAGTTATTAAGTCAGCAAGCACAATCTTTTAGTAAAAACTGGACTCCTGTTTCTAAAACAGCAGGTATGAATCAGAGTTATGCTTTGAGTATTGGAAACAAAGTGAAATTATTTAATAATGAGCTGGGATTCAATGTTGGGATGAATTATAAGTCGACCTATGAATTTTACGATGATGGAGTAACAGGGCGATATAAATTAACCGGAAATGTAAATGATGTAGATAATCTGACGCTTTTACAAAAAACAAGCGATGCCCGCGGAGATGAAAATCGTAATTGGGGTCTTCTTGGAAACTTGAGCTACATCTTTAATGAAAACAATCAAATTGGATTTGTTTACATGTATAATCAAAATGGAATTAACTCCGGAAGATATCAAAATGGAGTGAAACCGGATGATGACCCTAACCTCTTTATCAATATTTATCAAACTCAATATCTTCAACGAGATATGAGTAACATGCAATTAAAAGGAACCCATGTTATTCCTAAATTGGGATCTTTATCTGTAAGCTGGGTAGCTTCAAGAGCCTTATCAAATTTAAACACACCGGATTTAAGAGTCTTTACAAATGATTATTTCATTAATGATGTAACACATTATTTTGATGCAAGTGGAAACGATATTAGCGATTATGTAGCCTCAGAAGAATTGAGCGCTTCAGATATTGAAAATGAATTTCCGGGTTATACTTCTACTACAGGAGTAGATACCAGCTATAACATTTCTGCGAATTTATATCCTGCTCCAACTCGTTATTATAGAGATATGCATGAGGTAAATGAAAATTATATTTTAAATTTTTCTCTTCCATTTAATAAGGATTCCAAGATCATGTTTGGAGGTGCTTTCGTAAATAAGAATCGCGACATGTTCGAATACCGATATAGTTTCATTTCTCAGAATTTAGATTTTAATGGAAATTCGGAAGATTATTTTTCGAATGATAACATGGTAGTAATACCGGGAGGTGGGGCTTTTCAATATTTAAGGGATGACACCGAATTAAGAAACTCTTATACTGCAACAGAACAAGATGCAGCGGCCTATGCAATGGTCGACTGGAAGATCACCAAAAAATTTAAAGTGCTTACAGGTGCTCGTTTAGAAACCACAAATATTCACACAGAGTCGCTTGACCCAACACAACAAAAAGGAGATCTGGACCGATTAGATGTGCTTCCTTCTTTAAACTTAAGCTATGCGATCAATGAGAAAATGAACTTGAAAGCAGCTGGAACGCGAACATTAGCAAGACCTACTTTTAGAGAACTCGCTCCATTTACCAATTACGATTTTGAAGATGGATATACCTATGTTGGTAATCCTAATTTAGATAGAGCGTTGATCGACAATTTAGATCTTCGTTGGGAGATGTATCCTAAATCAGGAGAGATCTTATCTGTATCTGCTTTCTATAAGAATTTTGATTCACCGATCGAAAAAGTAATCAACCCTGAAGCAGCAAACGTGGAGATCACATGGAAAAATGTTCCTTTAGCTACTATTTATGGACTTGAATTTGAAGTGAGAAAAAATCTTGAATTCATCAATTCTAATTTGAAATTCTTCAATCTTGGCGCAAATCTTACCATAGTAAAATCTGAAACCACTATCGATACTCAGGAATTAGAGCAGATCAGATCTCAGGATGCGAATGCTCCGGGTACAAGAGATATGTTTGGTCAATCGCCTTACGTTGTGAATGCCTATTTAAACTATACGAATCCTGAGGTCGGCTTTGAAGCAAACCTTACCTATAATGTAAATGGACCAAGACTCGTATTGGTTGTTCAGGGAGCCACTCCGGATGTATACGAACAAGCTTTCAATTCATTGAATCTTAATCTAAGTAAAAGTTTAGGTGAGCATTTTATTTTAGCACTGTCTGCTACCAACTTACTTAATGACAGAAAAGAACAGACTTATTCTTATAAAGGAGTTCAATATGATTTTCAATCGAACACTATTGGACAGACCTTTCAAATAGGGGTAAAATATAAATTGTAAACTTTTTTACAAAGAGTTACGTAGAATGTCAAAGGTTTTAATTTCTTTGTGCTAACTATGAAAAATGTAATTCTTTCCTGTCTTTTTATTGCTGCTTCCACATCTCTGTATTCTCAAAATATTGGAGGAATCGAGGATGAGCTTATAGCAGAAAATGTTCCGAAGGTAACGGATCTGACAATAACAACTGCGACATTATTAGTCGATTCAGTTGCAATGATTCCCTTTTTTAATGAATATGCTTCTGATTGGAATAATTCGAAAGTACATCCCTATAATGTTGATCTGACTAAAATGACAGATAGCATTCCTTTGGTATTAAGTCATAGTGAATGCGACTATGCTCATTCGGTTTGCGGGGATATTAATTCTGAATTTGGCTATAGAAGAAACCGATTCCATTATGGAATTGATGTTGATCTCAATGTAGGAGATGATGTTTTAGCATCTTTCGAAGGAATTATCAGAATCGCTAAGTATGACAAAACTTACGGGAATGTTATTGTGATCCGCCATCAAAATGGATTAGAAACCCTTTATGCCCATCTTTCAAAGTTCGAGGCACAAGTTGGTGATTATGTTCAGGCAGGTGATTTGATCGCTCTTGGAGGTAACACAGGCCGATCTACCGGACCTCATTTACATTTTGAAGTAAGGTATTTAGGTGAACCGATCAATCCTAATGATATCATCGATTTTGTAAATGGAAGACTCAAAATGGATGAACTTGCTTTAACAGATGAAAATTTCGCTTATTTAAAAGAGATAAGAAAACGAAAATATTATAGTGTAAGAAGTGGAGATTCCTTATCAAGAATAGCAGTCAGAAAAGGGGTTACGATCTCTAAGCTTTGTTCTTTAAACGGAATTAGCAGAAACTCCATTTTACAGATCGGACAAAATATTCGCTATAACTAAGCAACCAATTTTACTGGATTTCCGATTCTTTTTCCGGACAACAGCTTATTTTTATAGTAATCTCATGCAAAGGCGCAAACGAGTTCAATACACTGTAAAAAAATATAGCTTATTTAAGCCATTTCCAGATCCCTCTTCGATTTTCTGTATAATAAAGAATGAAAGATGTTTCTTTTCGCAAAGCGAAATTGCTTATCACTATTAATGAATTTGCTAAAAAGCTTTTTGTCTATCCCAAAATATTCATAAGTCGTTCCGTCAGCAAAGGAAATTTCCATGACCATTCCTTTATGCTTGAAATCGATGATTTTTGATTCAGAAGTCGTAATAGCATACTCTTCTTTAAATGATTCCTTTGTTTCCGGAGCAATACTTACCAGAAAATGAAAAGCATCAATGATCTTTTGGCTTTTGATTCCACATTCTTCTTTTTTCTCTTCGTCCTGATACTTATCCGGATGCCATTCTTTGATCAGACCTCGGTAAGTCGTTTTCAATTCCTTTAGATCAATTTCTGAATCTACATTAAAAAGTTTTTTGTATTCATTGACACGCTTCATATACAGGCATTTAAAATTGGCGTGCAAAAGTATTCTTATAATCTGAAATAACTAGGAACTAGGATTTTATTTAAAAAATAGCTTTACTTATTAGTTTAATTGGATGTGCTACTTCGATTTTCTTATCAAGAATTTGAAAACCTTCAAAGGGGTCATTCGTATTTAAGTAGGGAGCATCCAGATCTGCCATTTTGCATTGAGAAGCAAGTACAGCTGCAGTTGAAACACCTAAAGTTGATTCAGACATACAACCGATAAATTTCATGAATTTTCCTTCTCCAGAGGGATTAAAATGAATCATCTTTTGTGCTTGAAATAGACCACCGCATTTCATTAGTTTAATATTCGCCCCCGAGTAGGCTTCATGATATTGAAGCAGATCTTCATAGAGACGAATAGATTCATCCGCGATAATAGCTAAGGCTGTTCGTTGTTTTAACCAATAATGACCTTCATGATCTAGTTTATTTAAAGGTTGTTCTATTAAGACACAGTTCAACTTTTCTAACTTTGAAATGAGTTTAATCGCTTCTTCTTTTTTCTGATAACCTTGGTTGATGTCGATGCAAAAAGGTAAAGTCGTTTTGCTTCGAATCATTTTTACAAAGTCCAGATCATCGGAAGTGCCTGTTAATTTTAATTTAAAATGAGTGAAATTTTTCTCCAAACTTAATTTCTCATTCAAAAATTCGATGTCATTTTTAGTAATCGTAAGGGATAGGTCAGGTTTAGAATCGCTTTGCTCAAAATAGTCAGATAATGTTTTCCCTTTAGACGCTGCATAATAATTAAGGATTGCAGCTTGTAAAGCAGCTGAGGCAGCAGGGTTTTCAGATGAGAATGGGATCTTCTCGGGGTTTTTAAAAGGATTTCCGGTTAAGAGCTCTACTGCATTTTGAGATTGACTTTGCACCCAAGTTTTTACTGAATCAAAGGTCTCTTTTAAGTAAGGAGGGAGAGAAGCCTCTCCATAGGCGATATTTCCTTCAAATTCAATTTTCACATAGGCTAATTGCGTTCCGGTTCGGGTACCATGCGATAATGCAAAAGGGTGAATGAATTCTAAAAAATAGGGATATACGCTTATTTTCACAACCTTAATTTTCTTTGTCGTAATCCAACTTCCCACCCCAAAAGGCCATTTGCTGCAAGGCCCAATTTATTCTGGCTTGTAAAAACGGAGAAGGATTTTTGGCATTGTACTTTAATGGATTAGGCAGAATAACAGCTATGGTAGCTGCTTGACGTTTGCTCATTTTCAGGGCTGAAGTATGAAAGTATTCTTGAGCTGCAGCTTCTGCTCCATAAATTCCATCACCCATTTCTATCACATTTAAATACACTTCCATTATGCGTTCTTTGCTCCAAAAAGTTTCTATTAAAAAGGTAAAATACACTTCAAAACCTTTTCTTAACCAATTTCTGCCATCCCATAAAAAAACATTCTTAGCTACTTGTTGACTTATAGTACTTGCTCCACGCTTTCTTTTACTCTTTTTATTTTTCTCTATGGCTTTTTTTATTGCGCCAAAATCAAAACCATTGTGTTTCAAGAAATTCTGATCTTCGGAGCAAACAACTGCCAACTGAAGATCGGGAGAAATTTCCGATAGGGGTTTCCATGTTTTGCTCAATTTCATGTCTTTCCCATCTATTTTTTGCTCTACACAACGCTTAAGCATTAAGGGAGTGATAAAAACGGGAAGCCATTTAAATAGAATAACAGAAGCAATACTTATAGCAAAAAACCAAAGGATAAGCTTCGCAACTATTCTAAAAAGCTTTGAAAGGAGATTCTTCATTTAATAAAGTTGGCGATAACAGTTAGTGTATGAAAAGTAGGCAATTTCTGAGTACGAAACTTTCGGTTTATCATTAAGATTAAGACGAGAAAAAAGCATAAATTTTACTACTGATTCGCTTATTTTAATATATTTTGTTTTGAAACGGTTTATAGTTCTTTCGATACTAGATAGGTCGTATAGATTAAATAAAAACTTAACAAAATAAACGCTTCCCATCTGTCAAGTTTTTTTCTTTTTCCTGTAAACATTGCAATTATTAAAAAAACCGTTCCCCCAAATAGTATGAAGAATTCCTGGTTGAAATTGGAGTTATATGCTATTGGATTAACAAATGAACTTATTGAAAGTATCAACAGAATATTAAAAATGTTTGAACCAATTACATTTCCAATAGCAATGTCGCTGTTCTTTTTTAGAGCTGCCACTAATGATGTCATTAATTCTGGCAAAGATGTCCCAGCAGCAATGATAGTTAGTCCAATAATTTTTTGACTAAGACCTAATTCAGTCGCAATAGCTACACTATTATCTACAACTAATTTTCCTCCGACTAATAATCCAGTTAGTCCAACAAAAATTAACCTCCAAATTTTATAATTTGACTTACTTTCATTGGGTTCTGACCCTGCTTTTTCTTGCTTCAATTGATTAAATACATAATATAAGAAACCGCAAAAACTGATTAACAAAACAATTCCGTCAAGTCTTGAAATTTTAAGGTCTTGATCTAAAAAAAAATTATTGGCAAGTACAAATAACAATATTGTTACAACAAGAGATATAGGAATTTCCTTCCAAGCGGTTGATGATTGTACTGTAATTGGATAGATTAGACCTGCTATTCCAAGTATTATAAATAGGTTAAAATTATTACTCCCTATAATGTTTCCTAAAACGATATCTGAAAGTCCATCAAATGAGGCAACAGAATTAACAACTAGTTCAGGTGCAGATGTTCCAAAAGCTACTATGGTCAATCCAATAACTAAATCAGAAATATTGTTCTTTTTCGCTAATGCTGTGGCCCCAACAACAAGCCAATTAGCTCCATAAATCAGACTTAAAAAGCCAAAAATTATTAAAATGGAAGAAATTATCATATTTTATTCTCGTTGTTTTTTTAAATGCACCCCAGCGTTTAGTATATGGCAAATAGGGCAGTAGAAAGTAATGAACTTTCGGACTTGCACAGAGCCAAAACCTTGTATTTTGTTTTTAAATTATTCATTTCTAAAAGCTAAATTAATACTTTGGCGGTGTTGGTAAATAGCACTGAATTTTTGCTAATCACCGAAGGCAATATTTACTATATACATTGCGATGTGTTCTGTATTCACTCCCATCGAACATTAGATTTTCTGATTTTTTGGACATCAATGTTCGAGTCAATTATTTCCTTAACCTTAATGTATAATAAAAGAAAAGGTTTGGCCTCTTTTTTCATTGCAGCATCAGTTTCTCGATCATTATAATAGATTTTTTTAAGGTCTCCTCCAAAGTTCGATTCCAAAATGTATTCAAAACTCGGAGTTACGATTGTAACGGAATTACTCTTCGGCTTATAAGTAGAGGGTAATGAGGAGAATGTGGCTTTCTTAAACTCATCATAAATAGCGTTTAATTCTTCTTCTGTTAACTGAATGCTATGATACTCTTTACGACCACCTGAATATAATTGCCAGAATTGCTTAGTGGCTGAATTATAACCCCCATTTTTGGACTCTATTGCAAAGTAGAAGCTATTTTCAAATGCTTGAGCATGTGTATTATTACTATTCCATGTAATGGACGAAACAAAAATGAAAATCGGGATTAAATATTTTGCTTTCATTTATCTTTTTTTTCTGACGTATAACGTTCTCGGCAATGTGTAGGTGCGCGGGAGTTCGAAGCTACTTTCCAATCAGTATACACCGACCTTTTTTACGAGCCACAAACGATTGCATACCGCTGAAACTAGCATGCACTATACCATGTGTTGTGCTTAGTACTTATTTTTACTTATGTCTTTTTTGTAGTTCTTCATCATTTTCCCAAATACTTTATCTTTCTTTCGTCGTTCTTCAATTGTTGATTCAAAATGTTCTTTTTCTCTTTCTAATCGCAGGTAATTTTCATAGGAGCTTTTTTCTATTTCTCCTTTATCGACAGCTTCGAGAACTGAACAACCATTCTCATTGGTATGAGTACAATCTTTGAATTTACACTTTTGAGAAAGACTAATGATCTTATCAAAGGTAGTTTCTAAACCAGTCGTTGTGTCTGCAATCCCTACTTCTCTCATTCCGGGATTGTCAACCAGTATTCCACCATTTTCAAGAACAATTAATTCTCTATGGCTCGTAACATGTCGTCCTTTACTGGTACTTTGACTAATAAAATTCGTTTTCATAATGTTTTTGCCAGAAAGATTATTCAATAAGGTTGATTTCCCAACTCCTGAAGAGCCAAGCATGCAATATGTCTTTCCTTTTTCGATTAGCTTTTTAATTGTTTCATATCCAACTTGAGTCTCGTTACTAATAGCAAAAATTGGAACTTCTTTAATCCGTATTTTAATACTTTCCAGTATCTCATTTATTTTTTGCTCTTCAACAAGGTCTATTTTATTGAGTATAATTATAGGACTAACTTTTGATGAATAACAAATTGTCAGGTATCTTTCGAGTCTGTTTATATTAAAATCTCTATCAGCTGCTTGAATTAAAAAGGCATAGTCAATATTTGTAGCTATTATTTGAATCTCTCCGAATTGTCCAACTGCCTGACGTTTAATAATGGAGAATCTTGGTAATATTTTATGTATTATCGCAGAATCTGAATCATAAGTTGTTAATGCAACCCAATCGCCTACTGCTGGGAAATCTTCACGATTAATCGCAGAAAATCTTAAATTTCCAGTTATCTCAGCTTCTAATTCGGCCTTAATAGTTTTGACAATATATCTTTCCTTATGTTCTGCAATGACTCTTCCTATCACAAAACTACCCAGTTTTTGCTCTATCCTGAATTCTTCAAGTTTGTCATTATATCCTAAATCTCCTAAATTCATTTCTGTATCCATGTTGTAGGATGTTTTTTTTATGAATCAATTTCGCTGTTATTCAATCTTTTGGTTCAGTAAGTCTTTTGGTAGAGTTAATCGAATAATTTCATTGATATGATTTTCTATTGGTTCTTCTTCTATTGCTTTGATGATACCTCTAAGATAATTTCTTCGGTTTATGACCATATTTTGATATTTT
>JAHECK010000146.1 GCA_024641785.1 Flavobacteriales bacterium
GCTTGATTTTTGCTCTACTTTTGATCAAGCAAAAGTAGAATAAGTGAATTCGTTTTTCATCAAGGAAAAATGAATGGCAAACAATTTTTGCTGCATCCCGCAAACCTGGCCCAATGTCCACTGGACATTGTCCTTATCAAGAAAAAGTAGAAAGAGATAGCAGTAGGAAACATTGTTTTGTGAAGATTTAGAGCGATTAAAATCCTCAACGTGTTAGCGTTACACTCCCAGCCTTATGATTTGAACTTCCATTCACATCGCTATATTCGATTACCCAGTAGTAGATTCCATCTGCAATAGGATTACCTTTAAAAGTACCATCCCATTCGATAGAAAGCTTATCACTTTCAAAAACAAGAGAGCCCCAGCGATTATATATGTTCGTGTGCATTGAAGTGATCCCTTTTGACTCTAAAGGTATAAAGAGATCGTTTTTTCCATCTCCATTTGGAGTAATAATATTGGGAAGCACAATACTTGTATAAAAATCAGAAGAAGCAATGCTTACATCATCAATATATAAATAAGATGTTTGAAGAGATCCACCCACGTAAATTAAGGGAGTGTTATCGGCATCCAAAAAATTACCAATTGTAATGTAGTTATAAGCTGAATCAGCAATAAAAAGCAATGTTATTAATGTCCATCCCTCTTTATTGGTAATAGAATTACTAGTTGGATTTATTACTTGTGGTGTTTGCGTAAATCTAAAATTATCGTTTCGACTTATTGCTTCAGTACTAAACAATGCGCCAAAAGAACTTGAAGTAAATTTAGATTCATCTGCTAAACTGACATACATGCGAAGTTCATATTGAGTTCCTATGACCAAAGGGCTTATTAACTGGGTTTGCAGGTATTCTCTCCATTCTGGGTGAGTCCCAGATTTTCTTATGAAAAAACCATAATAAGCGTAGCCTGAATGAGCACTTTCATTTCCAATATAATTTAATGGAACACCACAGATGCCAAGACCCGTCCCGCAAACATGAAAATAGTCCGGTGTTCCAGAAGTAGGGGATGACCAACCAGTTGCTAAAAAACTTTGTCCCGGACCTGTAGGACACTCTGAATAAATCTCAAAATCTCCATTTGCTATTTGCGCCATTGCCATAATAGGCAAACAAAAAAACAGTATAATAATGGAGCTTATGTTCTTCATTTAAAAGTCAATGCGGTTAAGGCCGGGATTTTATCATGACTTAAAGATAAAAAAGATATAGGATTATTTTTCTTATAAATAACTTCAGAATTATTTCTTCAAAACCCTTTCTATTGCTTTAAGATTAATCGCTTCTACTTTTTTACTTCCTCCAGATTCGTACATCATCTCGATCTCTCTTTTATAATGACTCGTTATTTTATGTCGAACCATTTTTAAGGTAGAATTGATCATTTTATTCTCTTCAGAAAATTGTTCATGCGCGATATAAAGGCTCGAAGGCGTCCATTTTAAAGGAAATTTCCCTTTATAAGCTGCATGATTTTTAAATTTATGCAAGTCTTCTTTTATTACTTTAAAGGCTTCTTCAGGAGCATGATCTTTGAGTTTCTTGAGCTTTAAATGATCCAAGGTTACCACCGCCGAAGTGAATTTTTTATGGTCGTTGTAAATCATGGCCTGACTAATAAAATCCGAGCTGTTTACAATGGCTTCTTCAATTTCTTCGGGCGAGTATTTTTCTCCGTCTTCCGAAATAAGCAAGGCTTTGTTTCTTCCTGTAACCACTAAAAAATCATCATCATCTAAATATCCCAAATCGCCCGTCCAAAGCCATCCTCCTCTTATACAGCCTCTCGTATCTTCCTCATTTCTAAAATAACCCTTCATTATGTTTTCTCCTCGAATCACGATCTCGCCCTTTTCGCCTTTTGCCGCTTCCGATCCATCGTCTTTCATGATTTTGCATTCAATACTCGGCATGATCCTACCTGAAGTCCCAAGTTTATGATGAAAAGGGGTATTTGCAGAGATAATCGGAGCCGCTTCTGTAAGTCCATAACCTTGAAAAACCGGACAGCCAATCGCATAATAGAACTGCTGTTGCGCAATGTCTAATAGGGCACCACCACCCACCATGTAGTCTATATTCCCTCCAAAAACATCCTTTAGCTTTTTGAAGATCAATAAGGATGCGATCTTATAAGGAATAAAGTATATGACTTTCTTATACCAAGCTGTAGAATCAAAGCCATTTCCGAATATATGATTCGCTGCTTTTAATCCGGATTGAAAAAGTGCATTGATAAATTTTCCTTTTGCAGCAACACCATCCTTCATTTTAGAAATAAAATTTCCACTAAGTGCCGGAACAGTGAGGATAAAATCGGGTTTTACTTCCAATAAATTGATGGGAATATTTTTAAGTGCATTTACGATACCTCCACGGGCATCGATGAAATAGAGGTCGAGTGCCGAAAATAAAGCACCATAAATCGCCACCGTATGTGCAAAAGAATGATCGATAGGGAGTATGATCAAGGTCCTAAAACCTTTCTTCAATTTAAAAACGCTGGTCCCGTCTTTTGCATTGCAATAATAATTAACATGAGTCAACATAATGCCTTTCGGATTGCCTGTCGTTCCTGAGGTATAACAAATATTCACCACATCATCTTCTACAATGCCGGAAAGGATTTCTTGTAAATATTCAGGGTCTTTCTCAAGAATGTTTTTACCTTCTTCTAACAATTTCCAATAGGATCGTCCTCTGCTAGTAGCTATGTCATTAGCGATCAGTTGCTTTTCAAAATGATCATAATCCTCATCTAAATAGATAATGAGCATTTCTTTATTTTCAATTTGAGAATCGATGGAAATGATCTTTTCAAGATGATTTTTAGAAGTGAAAACCGCTTTTACTTCGGAATGATTAAAGCGATAAGGAATTTCTTCAGGCAATAATTTTACGGATAAAGGGACTGAAATTGCCCCACAGCAAATAATTCCATGCTCGGCCATTACCCACATCGGACTTCCTTCCGAAATGATTGCGATACGATCTTCTTTTTTTATACCATAAGATCTTAAAGCGGCAGCAATGAAGAATGCATTTTCTTTTGTCTGAGAATAGGAATAAGATTTCCATCCTTCATCCCTTTTGTAAGATAAATAAGGTAAGTCCCTATAAATTACCGCTGCTTTTTCTAATAAGCCTGGAATGGTTCTTTTTCCTTTTTCGAGCATTTGACAATTATCTTAGCTACAATTTACAATCAAAATTAAGAATTAATAGCTTTCAATAATAGCTCATTTTTTCCTTTGTACTGCTTAAAATGAATATGTTCTAGGATTGACAATTCGATTTTCATTTTTTAATTATTTTTAAGAATTAGCATTATGAAGATAAAAAGCATCTTATTACTATGTTTTGTTGTGTTTTTAACTCAAAACGCAAATTCGCAGGCTTGTTGTTCTTCCGGGACTCCTTTAAGTGCTCAGATGGGCTTAGCGTTTTTAAATGAAAAGGATGTCGTATTTAGTTTGGCTTATGATTATAACAATTTGCAAACTATGTTTTCGGAAGCGAAAGATCTGGGAAGTGATGAGCGAAAGAGAATTTCACAAAATATTCTTTTTCGCTTTCAATATGCCTTGAGCGATAGATGGGCTTTAGGGTTTTCAATTCCTTATGTATTTCGTTCTGAAAATAATATTGAATCTCAGGCCAGTTATTCCTCTTTATCCGCTTCCGGTGTTGGAGATATGCTCCTGCAGGTAAATTATGCGATCAAAAGATATGGGAATAGTAACTTTCTGATTAGTTCAGGAATTAAATTTCCAAGTGGAAGCAATGAAGAAGAAAATGAATTTGGCTTTGTTTTGCCATCAGACTTGCAGCCTGGGACAGGGAGTTGGGATTTTATATTCTCCGGATATTCAGAAGTCAACAATATCTGGGATGGGAATTTTAATTTTAATACATCAATATCAGCTCGAATTAATGGGGAGGGGGAACGATATAATGGCTTGCAGAACTATCAATTTGGAAATGCTTTCCAGTTGATCACCGGATTAAATTATGAGATCTTACTAAAGAAATTCTACTTTGTACCTTCCTTAAATATTAGTTACAGAAGGACTTTGATCGATTTAACTGAAGGGGAATTAACGCCGAATACCGGTGGAGATTGGTTAAATTTAATTCCGGGATTGAGCTTCTATTATAATGATGTAATTCTATTATTTTCTTCAACAATTCCGATATTTCGTTACCTCGAAGGAAGCCAATTAACGACCAGCTACCAATTCTATTTCCAACTTGAATACACCATTAAATCCAAAAAAAATGAGATTCAAATATTATAGTTATTTAAGTATCGTAGGAATTTTATTTTTGATCTTCTCGTGTAGAAAAGAGATCGATAAACCTATTGTTAAATCCTATGGATCAGGACTTACAGTGATCAACGATAGTTTTAACGGGAAGGAAATCGTAGTGGTAGGAAATGAAGGATTGCAGCTATTATTCGCCTTTGATCGAAGACTGGAAGATGGAACTTTACTGGAAATGCAAAAGGCTTCTGCACTTTCTATACCTGTAATTTGCGAAGATCAATATGGAAATAATTGGGATGTTTTTGGATCTTGTGTAGCCGGTCCTAGAATTGGTGAAAGTCTTTTACAATTACATTCATCACAAGGCTTTTACTTTTCTTTTAATGCCATCTATAAAGGGGTAGAAATATACGGTATGGAAAATAACAATATTGATATTCAGGATATTTCAAGTGAAGAATGGAGCATAAATGAAGAATTTGTTTTTGTTACAGGCGGATTTGATGCTATTCATGCTGTAGACGAACCTCAATTTGAGCTTTATAGGTCGAAGGATTTTATTGATACACCTTTTCATGTTGCTCCGGAAGATCGCATAACGGTAGTAAAAGTAGGGGATGAAATAAGAGCCTATCCGCATAATATCCTTAGTCGTCATGAGGTTGTAAATGACGTAATAAATGACATTCCCATTTGTATTAATTTTTGTCCTCTAACTGGTACCGGATATGTTTGGCAAAGAGAAAACAGCACTTTTGGCGTTTCCGGAATGTTATATAACAATAATCTTATATTGTACGACAGGGATACGGAAAGTCTGTGGTCTCAAATATTAGGTGAATCCGTTTATGGAGAAAAAATAGGAGAAAATACGGTCCATATCTCAAGTTTTGAAACCACCTTTGAGAGCTTTTCTAATATCTACGATTTTATGGTGGATGTGATGACCTTAGAAACAGGTTATAACTTGCTATATGAAGGAAATCCCTACGCAGACTATATTTTTTATGATAATTTTCTACTCTTCCCTTTGGAATATCAAGACGATCGCTTACTTAATAAGGCAAGAGTAATGGGAATTGAAGTGGATGGCGAATGCAAGGTTTATCCTTACAGCGAATTCAATTAAATAAATTTTCTTCTTAATTACTTTTCTTTTATCTGTATGTTTATCCTAATCAATAATAAACACAGTTAAATGAGTAAAATAATAGTTTTAGGAGCAGGAATGGTTGGAAGTGCAATGGCAATCGACCTTGCATCTCAACATAATGTAACGCTAGCTGATATTGATCAAAAGCGTTTGAAAAAAGCAGCTGAAAAAGAAAAGTCACTTAAATTATGTTCTCTGGATGTGACGGATAGTAAAGTGTTGAAATCAACAATTCTACCCTTTGATCTGGTCCTTTGCGCCGTCCCAGGATTTTTAGGTTTTAATACCTTAAAAAGTATCATCGAAGCAGGAAAAAATGTAATTGATATTTCATTTTTCCCTGAAGATTCGCTTCAACTCAGTGCATTGGCAAAGAAAAATAATGTTTGTGCTATTGTCGATATTGGCGTGGCTCCGGGAATGGATAATTTGATCTTAGGTCGACATAACGAAGAGATGGAGATCGACAGCTTCGAATGCTATGTTGGGGGATTACCCAAAGTAAAGAAATGGCCTTTTTCTTATAAAGCACCTTTTTCACCCATCGATGTGATCGAAGAATATACGCGTCCGGCACGCTATGTTGAAAATGGAAATCTCGTCATTAAAGAAGCCTTAAGCAATGTAGAATTAATGGAATTTGAAGGAGTTGGAACATTGGAAGCCTTTAATTCGGACGGTTTGCGAAGTCTGATCCAAACCATGCCGCATATTCCAAATATGATCGAGAAGACCTTGCGTTATCCAGGTCACAGTGAATATATCCGTGTTTTAAAAGAAAGTGGATTTTTTAGCGAGAAAGCGATCAATGTGAATGGAAAGGAGGTCGTGCCACTCGAATTTACTTCGAAAATTTTATTTAGTGAATGGTATTTAGGTGATGAAGAAGAATTGACCGTAATGCGGGTTCGCCTTAAAGGAAAGAAAGAAGGGAAAGCAGCTGTCGTCATTTATGATCTACATGATGTATATGATGTTAAAACAGGGATTTCTTCCATGTCGAGAACTACAGGGTATACCGCTACGGCAGCGGCGAACATGTTTTTAAAAGGTTTATGGAAAGGAAAAGGAGTATTTCCACCCGAATTAATAGGAAAGGAAAAAGCCTGTTTCGACTTTATTCTGAACTATTTAAGGGAAAGAAAAGTGATCTATAAAGTACATTAGATAATCTTCATCAGTCTTCGACACTAGGTCACCCAAATTAAAATTGAACTATTTCCGGATTATTTTTAATTCTTAAATGATGTCTGATTTAAATACATTTTTATAAATTAAAAAAAGTTCACGCAAAGATTGCAAAGGCGATAAATCGCTGCGCAAAGAACCCAAAGGAAAAGCTGAAATTGAAATGAGAGATCTGAAAATTTAACATTCAAGAAAAGAATCAATTGTTAAATGCTAAAAGTAAAATGTGGCAGGTTGCCCTTCGATTGAGAACGATGGAAT
>JAHECK010000147.1:0-1630 GCA_024641785.1 Flavobacteriales bacterium
CTACGGGCTACAATAATTTAAGTTATATAAAATGGCAAATCATAAGTCTGCTTTAAAAAGAATTCGATCAAGTGAAGTTCGAAAATTGCGTAACAAGTATTACTTCAAAACAACGCGTAATGCTATACGTACTTTACGTACAATGACCGATAAGAATAAAGCACAAGAAGTGTATCCAAGTGTAGTTTCGATGATCGATCGTTTAGCTAAAAAGAATATTATTCATAAAAGCAAAGCGTCGAACTTAAAATCGAAATTAGCTATACACATAGGAAAACTATAATCTACAGTTTAACCCTGTAATTTAAGATAACCGAGCTATCTTCCTTTTGGGGGATGGCTTTTTTAATTTGTAATATCCCGATTTGAAATTACCGTAAAAGACCTATTCTTTAGCCCTCATTGTTTTCATACTTTTCTTCCATGAAAGCATATGAAATAACCCGATCCATCAAATCCTTATCTGAAGACGATCGGCCTAGAGAAAAATTATTGCATAAAGGAAACACTGCCTTATCAAATGCAGAATTGTTAGCCATTCTTATAGCTTCAGGAAGTGCCGGGAAAAACGCCATGGATCTGGCTATTGAACTGCTTCAATCTTGCGATAACCAGCTATCAAATTTAAGCAAGAAAAAAATTGCAGAGCTTAAAAAACACAAAGGAATTGGAGAAGCCAAAGCAACTACCATTGTTGCCGCTCTTGAATTAAGTAAACGCATGTTGTCGGAAGAATCGAAGACACGAACTCAGATAAATTCTAGTCAGGACGCTTTCTCACTTATAAAGTCCCACTTTTTCCATTTGCAGGTAGAAGAATTTTGGGTAGCCTATCTCGATCGATCCAATAAATTAATTTCATTGCAAGCACTCAGTAAAGGGGGATTGCATGGTACAGTCGTAGACGTGAGGGTAATATTAAAAACAGCCCTCGATCTTTTAGCCTGTGGGATCATCCTATACCACAATCATCCTTCAGGTAATCTAAAACCGAGCACAAACGATGATAAGATCACAATTCAAATAAGAGATGCAGGGAAATTAGTTGATATCCTTATCTTAGACCACTTAATAGTAAATGACAATAACTTTTACTCTTATGCTGATGAAGCCAGATTATAAATTTAAATTTACCTTCATATTCTAAGAACACTAACACAAAGGACAAATGAAATTATTGATTTATACTCCTCGTATAACTCATCGTATTAATTATATCTTTTCCTTGTTCTTTGAACATTTAGGTGTATTGGAATACGAGTTGAGCGCCAATCCAGAAGTGCTGGAAAAGCATTCAATTCCATTACTAAACTATTCAGACCTAAAATCAGATAACGGAATCCACTTCCCTCCTGCAAAACTACTTTTTGAATCAGGAATAATAGATGAAGAAAGGATCTTTAGCAGCAACGGAGAGTTAATGGGCTCCTTCCCTACTCCAAAAAATAATTATGTTTCTTTTGACATATTCGCTTCTGCCTTTTACTTCGTTACCCGTTATGAAGAATATCTGCCTCATTTAAGGGATCAGTATGATCGTTTTGATGCAAAATATTCCTTTGCCTATAAAAATGGTTTTCTCCGGAAGCCAATGGTTAATTATTATGCGCAGTTCCTTTTTAATCTGCTG
>JAHECK010000147.1:1640-6878 GCA_024641785.1 Flavobacteriales bacterium
TGGAACAAAGTTATCCGGGATTGAGGGTAAAAAGAACTAAATATGAATTTTTAAATACCATTGATATTGATAATGCCTGGGCCTATCGGCAAAAAGGATTTGTCCGCACTACTGCCGCTTCATTTAAAGATATTTTAACACTGAATTTTTTAAACTTGTACAGACGGTTTGGAGTTATACTGGGTAAAAAGAAGGACCCATACGATAATTATCAATATCTGTGGGACCTGCAGGATAAGTATAAATTAAAGAGCATCTATTTTTTCCTACTTGCTGATTATGGACTCAACGACAAAAACGTTCCGGTTTGGAGTAATAAATTTCAATCACTTATAAAATCGATAGCCGATCGCTCCCAGATCGGTATACATCCATCCTTTGGGTCAAATAAAAACCCCGAAAAATTAATTAAAGAGATCGAAAGACTGAGCTTGATAAGTAAGTTTGAAGTTAGCAGAAGCCGACAGCATTTTTTAATTCTGAATATGCCTGAAACTTACCGAAGGCTGATTCAACACGAAATAAAAGAAGACCATTCTATGGGATTCGCTACAGAAGTAGGCTTTAGAGCGAGTATTTCCAGTCCATACCCCTTTTATGACCTTGACCGGGAAGAAAAGACCGCCCTTTTACTCTATCCCTTCGCCGTAATGGAAGCTACATTAAGGTTTTACATGGAAACGAGTATTGAACAAGCATGTGACATCATTGACAGTTTGGTGGATGAAGTTAAAAAGGTAGATGCCACCTTTATTAGTTTATGGCACAATGAAACGGTTAGCGATGAAGGCTTATGGAAGAACTGGAGAAAGGTATATGAACATTTGCTCCAAAAAGCCACCTCATGAGTACTTTTCAAATTGTAGAGAACCGGGATATTGATAAAGTTAAATGGGATCAATTACTTTCAAATTATCCAAATGCCTTTCCTTATGCTTTAAGCTGGTATCTCGATATTGTGTCTCCTAACTGGAAAGCCTTGATCGTAAATGATTATGATCATGTGCTTCCATTACCCTGGCGACAAAAATGGGGCTTTACTTATGTATATCCACCTGAATTTACTCAGCAGATTGGGATCTTTGGTAAAGAAAAAGCTTCCCATTCTCTTATTGAAGAAATGATCAACTTTGCATCAAAAGAATTTTCCTATCTGGAATTCAATTTAAACAAGGATAATTATTTAGATTTCCCTAAAAAAGGAATAAGAAGTAAATGGCGTAGGAATTTTGTACTCCATCTGTCACCCAGTTATCAAAAACTTTTTAAAGCCTATCACAAGAATACTCAGCGAAACGTAAAAAAGTCTAAGTCAAAGGGTCTACTTATAAAAAAAGCGGATAATCCCGAATTGATCATCTCCACTTTTCTTAATAATAAAGGAAAACAATTAAAAGAAAAAAAAATCACTTATCCTTTATTGAATGAACTTTATAAAGCAGGCGAGACGGAACATTCTTTCGAATTATTACATGTCTATAAAGATGATATTTTTCTTGGAGGGGCAATGTTTCTTAATTATATAAAGCGCAAGATCTTTCTTTTTTCTGCGTTAAATGAAAAGGGAAGAGAGAATAAAGCGATGTTTTTTTTACTCGATCATATTATTGAATCATATGCTGAAAATGATTTATTATTAGATTTTGAGGGTAGTGATATTTCTGATCTTGCTACTTTTTATCATCGCTTTGGCGCAAAAGAAAAGCTATATTTACACCTAGAAATAAACCGTTTACCTCTTCTTCTGAAGTGGCTTAAAAAATAAATGCAAGGACATGCATGTGCTAGGAAATTCAAATTCTATATTTAATCAGTTCGTAGCTGAAATAAGGGATGAAATATTACAAAAAGATGCAATGCGTTTTAGAAGGAATCTTGAACGCTGCGGCGAAATTTTCGCCTATGAGTTAAGTAAAACGATCAGCTATACTAAAAAAACAGTAGTAACTCCATTGGGTGAAGTTGAAATTGATCTGCCGGAAAATCAACCTGTGATCGCTACTATCTTAAGAGCCGGACTTCCTTTACATCAAGGGATTTTAAACTATTTTGATAAAGCCGAAAATGCTTTTATTTCTGCTTATCGAAAACACGATAAGAACGAGGAAAGTTTTACAATAAAGATGGAATATTTAAGTGCTCCAGAGATCGAAGGAAAAACACTTATTATTTCTGATCCAATGTTAGCTACAGGTGCATCCATGGCAACCGTAATTAATGCCCTAAAAGGGCTTGGAAAACCTAAACATATTCATATTGTGTCTTTGATCGCCAGCAAAGAGGGAATTGCACATATAAGAAAAACCTTCAATAAAAATGAAATTACCCTGTGGCTTGGGTTTATAGATGATGAACTTACCGCCACTTCTTATATCGTACCGGGTTTAGGGGACGCCGGTGATCTGGCTTTTGGTAGAAAAAGAGACTGAAATTAATGAATGATATATTGGTTATATCATATTTGATATTATTGAGCACTGTAAAATTCCTTTTTGTGCCATTTTTATCCGTACATGTACATAATTATAACTTTATAACGGCCTCCCTGATCAATATTATAGGGGGATTGATAGGGGTCACCTTCTTTTTTAAAACCTCTGCTTTTTTCATTGAGCGAGCCATTAAAAAAAGAAAAAGGGCTTTGGAACTGGGAAAAAAGAAGCAAAAAAGAATCTTTACTCCCATGAACCGCTTTTTGGTAAGGGTAAAGAATACCATGGGAATGGCCGGGCTGGCCTTTTTAATTTTACCTTTTCTATCCATCCCGATCAGTTCTATTATCTCGGCCAAATATTACCACCTGAAAAAGAAAAAAATGTTGGCTCTTCTTTACACTTCATCAATTATTTGGTCATTTTTGCTTAGCGCAATTGCCATCCTTTTTTAATACATGAAAAAATATCAGCATATTATTTTTGATCTTGATCATACCCTTTGGGATTTTGATAAAAACTCAGGAATGGCGCTCAGCGAAATTTATGAGGAATTTAAACTTCAAGACAAAGGAATCAATGATTTTGAGGAATTTTATAAACGATATAAAATCATTAATGAAGCATGCTGGGCTGATTATCGTGAAAATAAAATTGAAAAATCAGTATTGAGAACGATTCGTTTTAGTAAAACGTTAGAAAGTTATGGTCTGGTAGACGAAATACTGACCGAAACGATTTGCGAATCCTATCTATTTAAAAGTCCAAGAAAATCACATGTAATTGAAGGGAGCTATGAAGTGTTAAGTCAACTTCAGGAAAAATATAAACTTCATATTTTAACAAATGGTTTTTCTGAAATTCAGGAAATTAAAATGGAAGCGAGTAAATTGACAAGCTATTTTACTCACGTCATTGCATCCGAGCATGCAGGAGCCAAAAAACCTCATCCTCAAGCCTTTAATTTTGCATTGGATATTATTGGGACAAAAGCTGAAAATTGCATCATGATCGGCGATAATCCGGAAACGGATATTGAGGGCGCCACTAATATTGGAATGGATAGTATCTACTTCAATCGAAACGGTGAATTTAGCAAAGATGTAAATGCAACTCATCAGGTTCACTTTTTAAAGGAAATACTTCCATTGTTATAATTTTTATATCAAGTATTAAAAATCTTGTTATAAATGCTACGAAAAGCATACTAGTTCTGCGATTATATATTAAATTTCCCACTTTAAATCTTTAAAACTTAATAACTTGAAACAAACTTTACTTCTATTATTTGCCGTTGCAATACAATTTAATGCAAAGGCACAAGATTTTGTAAGAATTGAAGAAAGTGCCGGAATTTCGCATAAGCATGTGGATGAATTCATTATGGGAGGCGGAGCTGCTTTTTTCGATTATGACAATGATGGCTACATCGATATTTATGTTACCGGCGGATCTCTTGGGGATAAACTTTATCATAATAATCAAGATGAAACGTTTAGCGACGTGACTGTCGAGGCAGGTTTTGGAATTATTGAATCTACCAAGACCACTGGTGTTTGTACCGGAGATATCGATAATGATGGAGACCGGGATGTCTTTATCACTACGGGTGTTAATTCAGCTAATCTCCTGTTTGAAAATCAAGGAGACGGAACCTTTGTCAATATATCAGGTCCTGCAGGGATTTACCATAGTACATGGAGTTCATCTGCTACTATGGGTGACTATAATATGGATGGTTTCCTGGATATATATGTTGGGAATTATGTAGAAATAGCAAATATTCCAAATCTTCCTTTCTATGAGCAGGTATCTCAAACTATGCCTAATTATTTTTACATCAATAACGGTGATAATACGTTCACTGAGCAGGGTGCTTTGTTAGAAGCTGATAATTCAGGGGCCACTTTAGCCTTATCGATGACCGATTATGACGGGGATAATGATATTGATGTTTATGTGGCCAATGATTTTGGTGGATTCTATTCACCGAATGCCATGTTAGAAAATCAATACCCAAGCAACCTTTTTGGAGATTCTGGAGAAACGATTGGTATGGATGCAGGCATGAATGCAATGGGAGTGGCCATTGGGGATTTTGATAATGATCTTAAACTTGATTATTATATTTCCAATATGGCTAATAATGTGATGTACCAGAACAACGGAGATAATAATTTTACCGATGTTGCCGGACTGGTTAGTACTTTATGCTCTGACGATGTTTCATGGGGGACCTTCTTTTTCGACTATAATAATGATACCTATCTTGATTTGTTTGTAGCTAATGGCGGTGTATTAATGCAGGATGCAAACAGAGATCAGGGTAATTCATTGTTCACTGCTGATACGGATTATACCTATACTGAATCTCAAGATTATACCGGTCAGGTAGAGCTGGCGATCTCAAGAGGTGCTATTTTTGGCGATATCGACAATGATGGCGACCTTGATATTTTTGTAGTGAATATGAGTGACAGTCTAAATGCCAATACGGAATGCCATTTGCTTCGTAATGAGCTTGACAATGGGTTTAGTTGGTTGAAGATCAAAACAGAAGGTACTACTAATAACTTCGATGGATTTGGCACAAAGATCATCGCTTATTATAATGGTACTGCTTACCTAAGAGAAGTAGACGGAGGTTCTTCATACGAATCTCAAAGTAGTACTATCGTTCACTTTGGAATGGGGGAAAGCGAAATGGCAGACAGTTTAAAAGTAACCTGGTTAGGAGGTGAATCTCAAATGATCTATAATGTAATGGCAAATCAAATGATCCATGTAAAAGAAGGTAATGCCTATA
>JAHECK010000148.1 GCA_024641785.1 Flavobacteriales bacterium
GATCGACTGGAAATGATCCCGTCAGCACTTGAAGAACAAATAAATAAGGATATAAAAGAAGGCTTCATTCCATTTTTAGTGGTTGCAGCTTTAGGAACTACTAGTTCTGTTGCTATTGATCCGATCGAAGAAATTGCTAACATCACTACTAAATACGATCTATGGTTGCATGTCGACGCTGCTTATGCAGGAAATGCCATGATCTTACCTGAATTCAGAAAGGAAATAGGCTCTCTTAAAGGGGTTGATAGTTTCGTTTTTAACCCTCATAAATGGATGTTTACTAATTTTGACCTGAGCGCCTATTTTGTTAAAGACAAAGAAGCTTTGATCAATACTTTTTCAATTTTACCTGAATATCTGAGGACTGATTCCTACGGTAAAGTAAATGATTATAGAGATTGGGGGATACAGTTAGGACGGAGATTCAGAGCATTAAAATTATGGCTCGTTTTTCAGAGTTTTGGAGTAGATCGAATGCGTGAATTGATAAGAGAACATGTTCATTTAGGAGAATGGTTTGAAAGTCTGGTAGTAGAAAATCCTGATTTCGAACTTGTATTGCCTCGGGTTTTAAATGTGATTGTTTTCAGACATATTTCATCAGATGATCCGGATAAATTTAATGCTATCCTATTAAAAGATCTTAATGATTCAGGAAAAATGTATTTAAGCCATAGCGTGATAAATGGAAAATACGTTCTCAGAATGGTTACCGGAAATACAAGGGTTAAAAAGCATCATATTCAAAGTAGCTGGGACCAGATTGTCGAAACTTCAAAAAGATTAATGCTTACTTTAGATAAATAGCTTCTCTTCCTTTATGGAGATCTACGATCACATGCTCTTGTATTGTGGTAGAAAGACTTATTCCAACAATGTCGGCTTTAATAGGAAACCTTCTGTGAATCCGATCAACTAGGCATAAAGTAGTAAGGCTTTTAACAGGCTCTTTTAAGATAAAGTTGCATGCATAGATCATCGTTCGTCCTGAATTTAACACATCATCGATCAATAAAACCCTTTTACCTGCAAGACTGGATGGTATTGGACTGATCTTGATAGGATTTGTAATAGGATGATCTTTTACAATTTCCAGATCGTAATAGCTGATCGAAAAATGATCAAGTTCTTCAAGTCGCCTGCAAATTCGCTCTGCCAGTTTGGATCCCATCGATTTTATGCCAATAATGATGAGTTCTTTTTCGCCATAAAAATTTTCAATGATTTCATGGACCATGCGTTCAATCTTTTGTTGAACTTTTTTTGCTGGAAGAAGCGTTAATTGCTTTGGCATTTGAAATTTTTTATCAAAGATAGCGAATGAAAAAATATTTTGAACTATTCAAGTTTATTTATAGACTTTCTTTAAAACAAACATTTACTTATAACTTTACAGAACATAATTTTTTTTAAATGAAGGCAGCTCTATTTTTAATTTCACTATTTGTTTTAAGTATTATGTTATTCCAATCAGATAAAGTAAACCGACAGGAATTAAGCAACTACAATACTCAAGATAGCGAACTTGCACTTCTGATGAGGGAGATGCATGAACAGGCTAAATTGTTAAAATTATTGCTTGTAAATGGAGAGGATATTGATCAATATGAAGCAGATGTAGATTTCATTCTTGAAGCTGAACCTACTCGCCCTTCTGTTCAAGGAGATGAATTTGAATCTTTTGCTCGTTATTTTTTAAAGACCAATAAAGAGATCTACCAAAACCCGGGTATTGACAATTATAATATCATGGTTGAATCATGTGTTGCCTGTCATAAGGAGTTTTGTCCGGGTCCGGTAAGAACCATTCAAAAATTAAGAATTAAGGTGCCTTCTTAAGCAAGTTTATAAAAAACTCATTTCCCTGTCTCGGACCAATAGAATTATACGCTATTTCAATTTGTTTTATTTTAAAATAGGGTGAGAATAATTGGGTGTATTCTTCTTTATTTCCTCCAAATGGCGGGAAGTCATCACCTAATTTAATCGCAAAAAGTAAACCTACTAATTGACCATTCTCATTGAGTAGGTCATGCATTTTTTGAGCGTATTTCTCTCGCTCTTTTGGATGAATGGCACTAAAAAAAGTTTGCTCAATGATCAAGTCATAAGACCCTTTATGCTCAAAAAAATTCTGATTAATCAGATTACTTTTTGGAAAATCAGGACATCGCTTGAGTAGACTGATGAAAGGAAGCTCACTATAATCTAGGAGGAAAACATTTTTAAATCCTTTTTTGAAAAGGTATTCACCTTCATATGAACTTCCCGAACCGGGGATCAAAATTCGAGTATTTTTATCCTTTAATTGATCTATATATTCTTTTAACGGGGTAGAAACATGGCCGATATCCCAGCCTGTTTCCTGATTTTCCCATTTTGTATGCCAATAATTCTTATCGAATGTCATGTTTTTTTGTTGGATGATATAATATAATCAAGGCTTATTTTACCTGGTCCAAAAGCCATTAAAGTAAGAAGCATAATAGCGTAAGTAACAACGAATTCAGCTCCATTTTGAAGAATAACAAAACTTCCTTTTGCTGTCAACCAGCTATAGTCGCCATATTCTTTTAAAATTCCTTTAGCAGCATTTAATCTTTCTGCAATTTCAGGGTCATTTGTTGAACTTCCAATAGCTAACCATCCATGTCCTGAATGAACCGTAACATAAGCGATAAACAAAACAAATAAAAGGGGAAAGCTAATCACCCTGGTTCCTAATCCTAAAACCAAAAGTACAACCCCAAGAATTTCTATACTTGCCGACATATAGGCGTTTAGTGCAGGAAAAGGAAGACCTAATCCCCAATCGGGATTTCCAAACCATGCTATTGTCGCTTCCATATCTCCCCATTTCATAATAGCCGGACCAAAGAAAGCATAGGCTAAAAGAAGTCTTAAGGCGAGTAAAGGAATATCACCAAGTTTACTAACGAAAATCACATACTGTCGATACATTTTCATAGTGATTGATATTTAGTGTAAATCTAGATGAAGATGCACATCAAATATGTCGTGTAAGATACATATTTGACCAGTGTTATTTACAAAGTGAAATAGTGATATTTCAGTAAGATGGGTTTTGGGACTTATTTACCAAGAAAGGAAGATAGCATCCATACCGTTTTTTCACTTTGCGAAATATAGTCACTGATCAAAGTGTTTGTTCCTTCATCTCCGGCATCGGCCGACAATTCCATGATTTCTCTTTCTAAGATCAAAAGAGTCTGAAAATTACCTAATGCGATTTGAACACCTTCCTTTCCATTTGACACATTACGCGATACTTTAATTTCGGAATGCTTTAAATAATCTTCAAAAGTATGGAGTGGAGATCCTTCAAGAGTAAGGATCCGTTCTGCGATCTCATCTATTTTTAATTGGGCATCATTATAGAGTTCTTCAAATTTTAAATGAAGTTCAAAAAAATCATTTCCTTTTAAATTCCAGTGAAATCCTCTTAAATTCTGATAAAATATTTGATAATCAGCTAGAAGCAAATTGAGTTTAGCACTTAATTTCTTAGCTTTTTCTTTGTTTAAACCTATTTTGATCATAGTATTTATTTTTTATCAAATTTCGGCTTATTTTTACGATAAGTCAAATCAATAATATTTATATTTGAATAAATTATAGTTATAATGACACTTGTACAACTCGAATATCTACTTGCAATTTATCGGTATAAAAGCTTTTCAAAAGCAGCTGAAAAATGCTTTGTAACGCAGCCTACCTTGAGTATGCAAATTCAAAATCTGGAAGCCGAACTTGAAAGCACTTTATTGGATCGATCAAAAAAGCCAATTCAGGCGACTGATGCCGGACTTAAATTTATCGCTCAAGCGGAGAATATCATGGTAGAAGTTGCAAGAATGAAGGAGATCAAGCTAGATTTAAAAGATGATATCAGTGGAGAATTAAGAATGGGAATTATCCCTACGATCAGTCCTTATTTATTGCCATTATTTGTAAGCGGGTTTATAAAAAATTATGCTACCGTTAATTTAATAGCAGATGAGATGATCACCCAAAAGATCATTGAGGCTTTAAGAAATGATGATCTGGATGTTGGAATTGTTGCAACTCCATTAAATGAAAAAGATATTTATGAAATCCCAGTTTATAAAGAGTTAATGCTGGTTTATGTATCACCAAAAAGTGCTATTTATTCGAAGGATCACATTGAATTAGCAGATCTTGATTTAACAGAATTATGGTTATTGAATGAAGGTCATTGTTTCCGAGACCAGATCTTAAATGTTTGTGGAGCCTATAAGGATAAAAAGGAGGGGCATTCTTTTACTTTCGAAAGTGGCTCTATCGATACGCTGATTCGAATGGTAGATGTGCGGGGAGGATTTACCTTAGTTCCTGAGCTGATCATTCCTTATTTACAAAAAGAGCAAATAAAGAACTTGCGCTATTTCAAAGATCCAATGCCGGCTCGACAAGTAAGTATTATTAGTCGAAGAAATAAATTAAAGGAAAAACAAATTGAGGTTTTACGTTCTGAGATCCTAAAAGGAGTAGAAAGTCATTTTAAGCAAAATTCAAATATTGAACTTATCCCGATTTACTAAGTACTAACGTAATCTTTTAAATATTCAAAATCAGGCATCAGATTTCCTTGAAGATCCGTTTCTGAGGCTCGATCAATGATCTTTTCAGGATCATTCCCCATTAAAGCGGGTAAAATATGCTCTAAAAAAGACTTACCAAAACTTCTGGAAGCATCGCGTGGAAGTTCACAAGGTAAATTATCTACAGCCATTACTCCTATTGAATTATCGTCGTAAAAATCGACTTCTTTTTCAAGAACAGGATCATAACCATAATATGGATCTTGGATCGTACTTGATCGAAGGGTAGAAGCGATAGGTCCATTAATATCACAGGAAATATCTGCGATCATTTTTATTCTAAATTCTGGGGATCTTGCATCTTCTTTTGTGAAAATAATAGGACTTCTTGGATCCCAATAATGACATGCGACATAAAGATCTGTATGCTTCGCATACTTCATAAAATCCGATTTATATCCTTCAGGATTAGTGTAGAATTCATCTAAATCAAATTGATCATCCGAAATACGCGAGCAATATGCATCAACAGCGAGTATAGTAAAAACGGTCGTTTCAAAATTCTTATTGATAAAATCCTCATTACTTACTTCCTTAATCTTTGCTTTCTTTAATACTTCAATAGCACCATGGGCGACCCTTCCATGTCCGGTGATCAATATTTTTATTGGTGGATCAAATCTTAATTTTATTAACTCATCCAGCATTTCACTCATATTATGACATTCATGAGCCGGGGTAAGTTTGTTTTTATTTAATTTTTTATTGTAGCCTTTTAAACCATTATAAATCCCAACTATACCTGCGTATCGACCGAAAGCGATCACTCGCTCTCCATTTTTAGTCATCAATTCATAGTCGATCAATTGAATTTTTTTATCAAGGATGGCCCGGAGTAAATCTTTGTTATAAGGCTGTAATTTATAGGTATGTGAAAAGAATATATATTTTTTATTAGGAATAAGCTCTTCGATGTTTACCTCCTTAACTCCAATGAGAACATCGCAATCGCTTAAATCTTCTTGAAATTTAATACCATACTTAGTATATTCATTTTGCTTATAAGCTCTGATCTCGGACGGCTGAACAACGATTTCCAAATTTGGAAAACTTTCAATGGCTTTTTCGCATTGTTCAGGAATAAGTGCTACCCTCTTATCTGGTGGTATTTTTCCTTCTCGAAGGATTCCAATCTTCATATAAATGGTTTAATGCAAAACTACGATTTGAGAAAGTATTTACAAGAATAATTCTGCTCTTATTCTTAATAAAAATCATCATTATTAACATTATGTTAAAAAAGTACTCGGCTTTAAGGATTCAAAATATATTATTGCTTGTACTTATGCAATTTGTATAAAGCTTAAATAAAGTTATAATTTAAGATTGTCCTTGACAAAGGCGGATACATTATAGTATATTTGCAGGCAATTAATTATTGGGGCCGACTGGTTTTGACAGCGGGACTGATTATTATGTAAGCAGGTCGGGTGGTGAAGTAGCATCCGTAAAAAATACTTCAACATTTTAATTGGCGAAAATAACTACGCTCTTGCAGCTTAATCGACCAAGTCGATTTGCTTAATCCCCCGCTAGGCGGTGGGACAGGATGTCTTCGAATCAAGTTCTCCTGACACTTGGTTCAATGAGGGCACAATCGAGTTTAGGATAGGGAGGGGAATGCCTTGTAACTGACCGAAATTAAGAGGATAAGCTGGATAGTCGGTTGTTCTTAACCAGCTACCGGATGAAAATCAAGAAAGAACTAAACCTGTAGAAGGCTTAATGCTCACCTGTTTGGACGAGGGTTCGAATCCCTCCGGTTCCACAAATACAAAAGGCCGCTTTTTTGGTGGCCTTTTGTATTTGTAGGAAACGTGGATGAGAACCCGATAAGAGGGTTCGACACGAGCCGATCGAAGAATGAGATAGGCGAACTGGTGAGGGAGTTGAGCGCATGCTAGTAGTGTGTATGAACAATCCCTCCGGTTCCACAAGACAGTTTTGAGCAAGAGAATCGAGCAATAGTGAGATTCTCTTGCGAAGAATTGGATTGTTCCTCAAGACTCACACTCAAACTCATACTTTTGTTTAAATGTGGCTTGTTCCACAAGATAAACTTAAACTTTCTTTCGAAACGCCTCCATTAGAGAAACCGTTAAAAGAAGCATTCCAAAAGCATAGAACATATCTTCAACAGGAATGGTGAAAAGTCGAATACCTAAGTTTTCAT
>JAHECK010000036.1 GCA_024641785.1 Flavobacteriales bacterium
ATTATCAAAATGTAGATATTGGAGGAATAGGTCCTTTAGGAATTAGATTTGAATATTTGGTTACTGATAAAATAGGTATAGGAGTGGACATGAATTATACTAACACATCAGTTACCTGGAATGAGACTTATAGCGGAGACACCTATGAATATAGTGTAAAAGTACCTCGACTTAGAGTAATGGGAAAATTTAATTTCCATTTTGCAAAAAGCGATAAATTCGATGCCTACACTGCTTTTGCAGCAGGTTACGGATCTTTTAAATTAGTTACCGAAACAAATGATCCAAGTTATGTGTTTTCAACTATTTCGAATCCAATACCGGTTTCAATTCGTTTTGCTTTAGGAGCTCGCTACTTTTTCACTGATAATTTAGGAGTCAATCTTGAATTCGGATTATTAGGAGGAGCATTAATTAATGCAGGTCTCAGCTTTAAAATATAGAGTGCTATATATAAAAAATGATAAGGCCCATTAGAATTTGTTTCTAATGGACCTTATTTTTTATTTCAATTCCATAGAAGTTTTTCCGATCAGAACTTCTTCTAAGTATAATTCTACAATATAAAGTCCCGGACTCAGTACACTTGGAATATCCCAGTAAATACATACATCCAGTAATTCATTATTATAATCGACCTTACGGATCATGGTATAGAGCCCGACAACACCATCGTAAGTAAAGGTTTTACCTACACTATTCTCATCAGTTAATACCTTTCCTTCAGGACTAATGATCCTAAAGTAGATATCTTTTAATCCACTTGTTGCAATTTTATTATCTGATAATACAAAACAAGATTTTATTTTCTCTGCTTTATCTGCCTTATCAGTTTGCATTTGTTTTCCATTAGATCGAATCTTGATCGCTTCTGCATAGAGGTCAAGAGCTTGTAATTTTGATCCCTTATTAACCACCTCAGATAGATCTTCGGTCTTTTTAAGCAATTTCTGACTTTGTTTTTGCTCTTCTACCAAAGCACCTTTAATCTCTGTATTTTCAGTTCTCAAGGCGATATTCAACGTGTTTAATGAATCAATGGTATGTAAGTAACCTACCATTATGGTACGTAAAGTCTCTGTTTCCTTTTTTAATTTTCGGATAGTATAAGCATCCCCTTTATGCTTTTCAATTTGGACCAGCATCTCCGCAATTTTCTCTTGTTGAAGATGGATCTTTGCCTGCATAGTATCATTACTTGAAACTAAAGTATCGAACTGTACTTGCAGATCTTGCAGATCTTTCATTACCTCATACTTTTCGATCCCAAGTTGGACCTTCTCGTCGATCAGGGTTTGCTTGTTCATACTGAGGTAAATAATATACCCTATGAGTAATGCGATAATTATAGACAGACCAATTATAGTTCCTCTACTATTGTTTTTCTTTTCAGTCATTTAACGTATTATTTGAGGGGCAAAATTAATGTAAATTATGTGCTAATTAAACGATTAGAAAATACTTTTAATTTCCTTTTTATGCTTATTTAACATGAAAGAACAGATTTTAAAGCAGCTTAATGCTTTTGTCGATTTATTTTATCCAAAATTATGTGCTGCATGTGACCATCATCTAAGCGCGCATGAAGAAGTCCTCTGTTTACATTGTGAACTTCATTTACCCTTAACACATTACTTCGATTATGAGAATAACCCAGTTGAAAGGCTTTTTTGGGGTAAGGTCCAGCTTTTGGCTGCCGGATCGTTGTATTTTTTTAATAAAGGAGAGGGAATTCAACGAATGATGCACCAGTTAAAATATAAAAGGCGAAAAGAAATAGGGCTTTGGATGGGAAGGCATTTGGGCAAGAGACTATTACTCTCAAAGCGATTTGATAAAATTGATTTTATTGTAGCCGTACCCTTGCACCCTAAAAAAGAATTTAAACGCGGTTATAATCAAAGTAAAATGATCGCAAAAGGAATTGAAGAAGAAACGGGTTGGAGATGGATCGATCTACTAAAAAGGACTGAAAATAATGCTTCACAGACCAAAAAGAATAAATACGAACGTTGGCTCAATGTAGGAAACTCTTTTAGTATTGATACAAGTATCCTAATCAATAATAAAAATGTACTTCTGATCGATGATGTGGTGACTACAGGAGCCACACTCGAGGCAAATGTTTCCGCTATTTTAGAAGCGGGTGCAAAAACCGTAAGTGTGGCTACTGTAGCCTGTGCTTAATGTTTTTTAATGTCCACAACTACAATGGGTCGTTGTAAAGCTATTTGTTTCTGAATGCCAGTCGAAATTATCATTGTATCCTTCTAATTCCCAGAAGAAGGGTAATCTTTTCACATCATAATTTCCTATCTGATTCATCGTAGCACTATCAAATACTCTTCCATTGATCACCGTGTAATGAACGCTATTAGTATTGTGGATATCCACTAATGGATCGGCATCTAAAACGAGGAGGTCAGCTAATTTTCCCACTTCGATGCTTCCAATACTCTCTTCCATTCCAATGTATTCGGCTCCATGGATCGTAGCGGCACGTAATACTTCATAATTGCTCATGCCACCTTGCGAAAGATTCCACATTTCCCAGTGAACTCCTAAACCTTGGAGCTGACCATGTCCGCCAACACATACCTTGACTCCGGCATCCACCAATTTTTTACACGATTTCGAAGTAAGGATATGTCCATTTTCATATTCTTCCATTGGAGCCATTGTTCGGTGTCGTGATCGGCTATCTATAATAGCCCGTGGAGTAAAGGTTAATAGCTTCTTATTTTCCCAGACATTAGTGGTTTGATACCAATAGTACTCCGCATTTAGCCCTCCATAAAGTACGATCAATGTTGGAGTATTTGATGTTTTGCTTGCAGCCCAAAGGTCGATCACATCCTTATGTAAGACAGCGATTGGAATATTGTGTTCAATACTGGTATGACCATCAAGGATCATCGTCATATTATTATAAAAAGTCGATCCTCCTTCCGGGTAGACCATGATCTTTTCTTCGTGAGCCGCCTTTATTACTTGTTGGCGCTGATTTCTTCGTGGTTGATTATAACTTTTTACACTAAAAGCACCATAGGCTTTGGTTCTTCGAATAGCCGACAGGGCATCATCATAACTATTAATAGTGGCTTTAAAGTCGCCATCTGCACCATATAAAATGGTTCCTGTCGAAAAGATTCGTGGACCGACCATTCTTCCCGACTTCACCATTTCAGATTGTGATAAAGACATTTCACTATTAGAAGAAGGATCATGAGTAGCCGTAATTCCATAGGCTAAATTTGCATAATAGGACCAGGGTTGCTGCGGACTTAAACCATATCGAAAGGCGTTGAGATGGGCGTGTGTATCAATAAAACCCGGACAGATCACCTTTCCACTCACATCGATCACTTTGCAATTAGCAGGAATTTTTACATCATCAGAAGGCCCTACCGCAATGATTTTATTTTCTTTAATAATGATGGTTCCGTTTTCAAAAACTTCTTCTCCCTTCATGGTAATGATCTTTGCTCCTGTAAAAGCGATCATCCCTTCAGGTTTATCACCTTTCAATTTTAATTTGATCTGGATAATATCTTTTTGAAGAGGGTCGATACTATCAGGAGAATTTTCAAGAAAAGTAAAGGCATTATCTAGTTTCAAACGATAGTATGAAGAACCTAAAGTCCACATCGCTTTTTTACTATCGGGCGACCATTGAAGATTGATCCCTGCATCGTCAGAAACTTTGGTAATGGGTAGCTCTTTTTCATTGGCGCTTAATTCAAAGGTCTTTCCGCTGGGCGCAAAAGGCATTACATAAACATTAAAAAGCTCTCCAAAAAGCAACCAATTGCCATCTGGACTGACCGAAAATTGACCTGCATATTTTGAATGAAAATGTACTTTTTTATCAAAACCATCGAGGTCAACACTATTGTAGCTTTTATCCAAAGAACCAAATAATTTATCTCCTGTTAAATAATAAATTCGATTACCGGTCTTATCAAAAGCAGGGTATTCGCCTTCGTCTGTCACAAAATGGCTAGTATTTCCATTAGCATCCATCCAATAAATTCCGGGGTTAACACAATAGGCCATCCCCTGATCATTGTTTCCTGATTCTTTAAAGTAGGCGATCTTAGAGGCATCCGGAGAATAGACCGGACAACGATAAATCCCTTTTTCTTTGCTGAGTTTTCTTGCTTTACCTCCTGTTACAGGAATTGAATAAATAGCCCCTTTAGCAGTGTCGCTCCATGTGACATATACGATCGTTTTCCCATCCGGAGAAAAAGAAGGTTCAAATTCGAAATCTTTTCCACTAGTCAAACGACTTGCTTTTCCATCAGGAAGTTTTTGAGTATAGATATAACCTGCGGCATTAAATACGACTGTTTTTCCATCCGGAGAAGTAGCTAAATTTCGGATAACATGCGATTCGAATTCTTCCGGAGCTGGATCTTGTTTAAATATTGGAGGATCGGATATTTGATGGGTAGCTTTTGCTAAGAAAGGAATGTTTTTGGCATCCCCGGTTTTTGTATCAAGCTTATTGATCTTTCCATTTGTCCAGATCACGATCGTTTGGTTATCGGGCATCCAGTTATAATTTGGATAAACTCCGAAAATAGCCCACGCTTCTTGCTGATCTTTTGAAAGTTGATCAAAAACCGGACGTTGAATTCCTGTCTCCAGATCATGGATATACAAAACCGTTTTAGTGTGTACACGGCGAATAAAAGCTATTTGTTTTCCATCAGGAGAAAGTTGAGGTCTTACTGCTCCACCCGGACCACTAATGATCGTTTCGAGTTCGTCTTTTTCGAAATCATATCTTTTTATCACATAGATCTGAGAGTTTGGGTCTTTATTATATTGAAAATAACCTCCCGGATACATATCTTCGCTAAAGTAAACATAGCGTCCATCAGGACTCACACAGGGTTCCCCTACATCTTGCTGATCATTTTTTCGAGTGGTAAGTTGGATTCCACTTCCGCCTGAGTAGTGATACATCCAAATTTCGCCGGCTCCTAAAGAGCGTTGTGAAGTAAAATGTTTTTTTGCGATAATGTATTGTCCATCCGGAGTCCATACGGCATTATTCAGCAAACGAAAATCTTCTTTAGTCAGCTGATATGCATCGCTTCCATCGCTATTCATGATCCAGATATTATCTGCACCTCCCGCATCACTGGTAAAAGAGATCTTTTTACCGTCAGGACTAAATCGGGGTTGTGTTTCCCAGGCATGACCTTCACGAAGTAATTTTGCCGTTCCACCTGTGATCGGCATAATATAAATATCACCTAAAAGATCAAAGGCGATCTTTTTACCATCCGGACTAACATCAATGTTCATCCAGGTACCTTCTTCGGTTTCGATGGTCACTTCATTATAAGGTTCGAGTGCTTTTGTTATATCCCATTCCTCTTTTTGAGAAAAGGAAGAAATTGAAAGGGAAATAAAAAGTAAAGAAAAAAGGGAGCGTATAAGCATCATTATCGATTTATTAATTTTAAGGGGGGAAGATATAAATAAAGACTAATTTATCAAGTAATTCAGATCTGAGGAAATTACTTGGCTGATTTCGGATTTAAATTTTTTCAGATTCGATCCTGATCATTTACAGTAAGTTGATGTTTTACTGAACCAGTATGTTTAGTAGTGCTTGGTTCTAATAGAAGCACATGACATTCATCTTCAGCAAAAGGACGATGTTCAATCCCTTTAGGTACCACAAATAATTCACCTTCATTTAAGTGTATAGTTTTATCTCTAAACTCAATACTGAGTTTTCCTTTTATAACAAGAAACAACTCGTCTTCATTGGCATGATCATGCCAAACAAATTCGCCTTTTACTTTGGCTAGTTTTAATTGCTGACCATTAAATTCATCTATGATCTTAGGAGTCCAGAGATCATTGAAGAGGGAAAATTTTTCTTCAAGTTTTATTACTTTATTCATCTTTATGAAAATAGATAAAATAGAGAAGAAAAACAGCGTTTAATCAAGTTAAAAGAAGTAGTTAATACCAATCAGAAGATTGGAATAATTCATATTTATTCCGGTAAAAACATCTTCAGTAGTTGCGTTCGATTTTGTTCCTTTAATTAAATAATTCTGATTTGCAGCTTGCAGGTCATAGCTGACTCCAATACTGGCATCTTCTCGAAAACGATAATGAACACGTAATCCGACGCCAAAAACAAAAGAACTTGAAGTATTTGCTTCTGAAGCTATCCTTGTATAATTATTAGGTGAACTTTGAGTATAAGTATAGTTTTGATCAGGAAAATTACTTTGCATTACCCCAAATCCACCACTGATATCGAAGAGCAATTTATTTTGGACCGTACTGATTCTACCTACCAGTTTTAACATCCCTGAGAAGCTTAACCAGGAATTCGTATTAGCAGAACTGGCATTCAATTGTGCCATGAGATCTTCTTCATTCATTGGATTTTGTAAATAATTCATTGAGAATTGTAGGCCAAAATTATTTTTCATGAGTCGGTAATCCAATTGAAATCCAAGGCCTGCCTTGGCTTCCATTTCATCTGAAGGCAAACCTGTACCTAATGAAAATCCAAGCTCACTTGTTACATCCTGAGATCGGGAAATTGTTAATGAAAAGAAAAAGAGAAGTAGGAAAAAGAGTTTTAAAGAATTGCTCATCGTCGAAAAGGTTAATTGTTTAGTTGTGATTTTTCAAATATAAGGTTTGAAAATAAATAAAAAAATGGGGTAAAACACTTAGATTGAATTTTCGGAAACTTTTTAAAAGATTACTGTTTTTGGATTCTTTACTTTGCATTCAATTTAAGTAAGCATGGAAGCAGACGGTAGAATAAGAAGTAATATTCAGATTGGATATTCCGTAGAGGTCGTTCAAAAGCACCACCAAAGAAGTGGGGAATTAACAGAAGGTATTGTTAAGAGAATTCTTACGAGTTCTGCGAATCATCATCATGGAATAAAAGTGATGTTGGAAACGGGTGAAGTAGGACGGGTAAAAAATGTATTAAAAGAATAGAAAGCTGATCATTAAAGATTTCAAAGTAAATTGGAAATTAATTAAAAAAAACACTGTACATTGGGGTTATATAAAGTGAAAAAACCCCTCCGCCGCTGCAGATGAGGTTTAATCATATTAAGGATATTTTTAGTTTCTTTTTATAATTCCATATTGAACGTTAGTCCGTTCTTGTGCGTATACATTGCTGCATTATCGCAATCTCCATTTCCATAATCAAGGTCTCCATTTAAAAGTCCGCCTTCCACATGCATTAGCCCTTTAGAGATATAATCGCAAGCCATCGATTTTACAACAGGAGAAAGAATAGTAATCGTTAATGAATTTCCATCATCTCTGGTAAGGTGATGATTCCCAGCACTTATTTCATATACATTATCTTCAATTTCAGGGCTTAAAAAACCTTCTGATTGTTTGATCGTACGATTTCCGTAATGGGTATAAACAACACCTTCCGGACTTGTAAATACACTGTTAGGAGTCGATCTCGACCAGCTTGGAATAGCCGCATCACTTGTTTGATTTACAAAAACCACATTGCCTTCAATTGACCAATTGTCTACCACATAATTTTCTCTTTCAATGGTCATTTCACTTCCGGTATTCATAAAATAATCATCGAGTGTAATAATAAGTTTACCACTTCGGGTAGATCCATTGTAATTACATCCACTTCCAAAATCGACGGTAAAAGTTCTCGGAAAACCACCCCCAGGAGCGGTTACCACAGATACCGTAGCACATGCAGGTAAACCTGTTGCCTGTGCAGGAATAAATTCATGATAACTATTATTTAGAGCCGATTGATCAATTCCACTTGCAAAATCCAATTCATAATTCATATCAATGACCGCAGATGCCGTAAGCATTTCCGTATCTCCAATGGCTTCATCCTTTGCTTTTGTGCAAGAACTTAAAAGTGTTCCTATAAAAAAGAGAGAAGAAAGTATGTAGATTATTTTTTTCATCATTTAGGTTTGGATTGTTTAGATGTAAACGTGAATCGATTCAAAAAGGTTTTGTTTTTGTGAAAAAAAATAAATAATACATTGAAAATGAAGACAATGAAACTCCTATTTTTAGTGCTGTCTGTTTTTATTAATAGCATGCTCTATTGTCAATCTGTCGTTAAACCAATAAGCGACTCAACAGAAACAGAGCTGTATGAGATCATTAAAGTTAAAAAAGGAGGAAAGTTTGCAGGGATAATTGAAGATCAAAAAAAGGATCACATAATTCTAAAAGCAGATCTTATAACCGAAAATTATTTTTTCCAATTAATGAGGGAATTTTCATAGGTATTCCATGGGTTGGATTAACGATTCCATTTGGAAATTATTAGAGCAAAACAAAGTCTTAAATTTATCTTCCCGACCAGCTTGGCTCAAGTTTGCCTGAAGCAGGAGTGATGTCAACCAGAATTCCTGTTAGATGAGCCATACCGGAGATCTTGTCCAGTTTTTCCGGTCCATCCGCTGCAAGTATATTTACATTTACTCCCGCTGTTTTATTTGCATGATTCAATCCTTTAGCATGTTGATGTCCCCAGCCATGCGGTACTGCGATGGTCTTAGGTAATAATGTATCCAGACTCCGCACCGCGATACGAATAGAAGATGTATCCGAACTTAGATCGATCAGATCGTACTCTTTTAAACTAAGCGCTTCCAGATCACTGGGATGGAGGTAGGCATAATTGCGATCACGCCCTTTGGACGTCATTCGTTCTATATTATGTGTCCAGCTATTATGTGTTGTTACAGCTCGTTTTGTGATCAGTTTAAATCGGTGGGCATTCGCTAATTCTATTTCGAAATCTTTTTCCAATTTCTTAGCTTCCTGAATTAATGCTTTTGGAGCCAGATGTACTTTTTGATCTTCTGTCATCACACGGGATCCAAGGAAACTACCCACCTTATGTATATTTCCTTTTCTACCATTCGGATAGCGCAGGAGTTTTTTAAATGAGGATTGTCGTGTAAGTCTAAGCAGGCCATTTAACATCGCTTCCTGCGGAAGAGAAGGAAATTGTGTTTTATTTTTGCTACTATGATAGGATTGAATAGAACTAAAAAATCCTTGTGCCAGCTTTGATCCAAATAAAGGAAGTCCGCTGGCTTTTGATAAAGCGAGATAGATCGAAGCTTCATCACGTTGTTCTCCATCAGGTTTTACAATTGCTTTTGTAGCTTGCATATAGGGCGAATGTTGCAAACCAAGCATTAATGGAAAAATAAAGGGTAGATCCGGACGCTGAAGTGGATCAGTGCAAGGAAGAACATAATGTGCTTCGGAGCTGGTTTCATTCTGATAAATATCAAGGGTAACAAGTAACTCTAATTTTTTAAAGGCCTTTTTTAATTTTTCTGCATTCGGCATTGTTATGAGGGGATTGCCACCCGTAACAAAAAGGGCTTTATGCTGGCCTTTGCCTTCGGTAAGAATTTCGTCAGCAAGCAAACCTCCCGGATAGGCATCATTCACTGCTCCGAAATCTCCAATTCGGGTCCGGTCCTTGCGCATCAAAATACCATTCTTTACTCCAAATTTTATAAAGTCCATCACTCCATTACCTACTAAGGTACCCCCTTGCTTATCCAGATTTCCTGAAACCGCATTGATCACTTCCTGAAGCCAGTAAGACAATGATCCGTTTCCTCCCATATTTACTCCGGTTGAACAATATAATGCGGCTCCATTAGCTTTTATATAAGTACTCACCATTCTTTTTATAAGCTCAGCATCTATTCCGGTCACTTCAGCTGTTTTGGAAGCAGGCCATTTGGAAACTAATTTTTTAATTTCTTCTATTCCAATACTATGCTTTTTAATAAAATCTTCGTTGATCCCATTTTGTTCGATCAATTCATGAAGAAAAGAGAGATAAAAAAAGACATCGGTCGAAGGGCGAATAAATACGTGTTCACCGGCGATTGAAGCAGTTTCAGTTTTACGGGGATCAACGATAAATAACTTTGCTCCTCTTCGTTCAAGGTCTTTTAATTTTTTACCTGGATTAGGAACTTGCAAAAACGACCATTTTGAAACGAGTGGATTAGCACCGACTATAATCAAACATTCGGTATTATCCAGGTCGGGAAAAGGCAGAGTAAAAGGAAAGCCATAAATTAAACGGGAAACTGCGAATTTATTTGAACAATCCTGAGTGGCAGAACTGTACATGCTTTTGGATCCTATTCCGGTCATAAAGCCCTGAGCAAAAACAGGATGCAATACACCGAATCCCGCTGCGGTTCCAACATACATGGCGATCGAGTCCGGACCATCTTCCTGTTTTAATTGCTTTACTTTCGCCCCGATCTCATCGATGGCCTGGGTCCATGAAATCTTTTCGTAGCTCCCATCTTCCATCCGTTTTAAAGGAAATTTTAAACGATCTGGCGAATGATACATTTCGTGCTGATAGAGTCCTTTTACGCAACTGAATCCTTCAGTGGCTACATGTTCTGAATTGGGTTCTACCGAGAGAATTTGATTATTTTGAGTTTGTACTTTTAAACCGCATAGCGATTCACAAATGCGGCAAAAGGTATGGTGAGTTTCAATTTCTTTTAGGTTTCCAGTCATAGACATATTAAAAAGTAGTTTGAAATTAAAAATTTTATGTAAAGCACCTTCTTTTTTCAATAAGAAATGTTGTAATTAGCTTTGTATGAAACTCAAGATCTTTTTTCCAATAGCCTTAGTCTTGTTGCCTACCTTGTGGTATTTGTTTGTTCCCTTAGCCAGTCATTTTTTTAAATTTAAAAAGAACAGATCGCTTCTCGAAGCTAAGCATGCCTTTTTAATTGAAGCCGATTTAAGTGGGGATAGTACTAAAGGAGCAAATATTTTGTGGATCATTGTAGATGACCTGGGCTATTACGACAGTGATCTATTTGCCGAAGGAAAAGTAAAGGTTCCAAATATTCGCAGACTCTCTGATGAAGGCGTTTTGTTCACTCAGGCTTATGTGACCTCCCCTGTTTGCAGTCCTTCGAGGGCAGCGATTCTCACGGGCAGATATAATCAGCGCTTTGGATTTGAGCATCAATTACACGATCGCTATTTAAATAACCGAATGGAATACCTGGGTTTTAAATACGTGGTCAATAATGAAACCTGGGTACCTATTGAAAGGGATTCTGTTCCCGACCAATTCTTTATGGATCATATAGGGCTACCCTTATCTGAAATTACCATCGCAGAACTATTAAAGAAAAAAGGCTATCGAACCGGATTGGTAGGGAAATGGCATTTGAGCAAGCAGCCTGAGCAATCTCCGGAGGCATTTGGCTTTGACGAATTTTATGGTTTTTATTCTTCTCATTCCTTATATAGTGAGGAACATACTGAAGGGATCGTTGATATGAAAAATTCGGCTGACTGGACCGATGATTATATCTGGAGCGGACAACGAGATGGGAGACAAGCGATTCAGCGAAATGATAAAGTGATAAAAGAAGATCGTTATTTAACTACGGCTATTGCCGATGAAAGTATCGATTTTTTAAAAATGAATAGAGAAGAACCCTTCTTTTTACTCGCTTCTTTTAATGCTCCTCATACCCCGTTTCAGGTTCCGCAAAAATATTTCGATCAGTTTAAGGACGAAAAAGATCCTGTAAAAAGATGCTATTATGGGATGATCAAGTGCTTGGATGATGAGATCGGCAGAGTATTGGATTATCTGGAAGAAAGCGGATTAGACGAAAACACTTATGTATTTTTCATCAGCGATAATGGAGGTGCAGCGTATACTTTTGCTACCGATAATGCACCATTAAAGGGAGGGAAGATCACCAATTTCGATGGAGGAGTAAAAGTTCCATTCATTATTAAGGGAAGAGGAATTGAGGCAAATGTTCAATATGATCATCCGGTGAGCAGCACCGATCTTTTCGTAAGTAGCGCTAAATTAGCCGGGATATCCCTTCCTAATAGAACTTATGATGGAGTGGATCTGTTAAGTCATATCGAAAGTAAGAGCATCGCCCATGACTATATATATTTTCGAAAGGGATTTAACCATGCGATACGAAATGAAGAATATAAATTGATCTGGAATTCTGAATTGGAGATGGATACTTTATTGTATGATATCAATCAGGATCCCGGGGAATTGACAAATCTCTATCATTCTAAGAAAGCTTTGGCTTCTTCAATGCTTTCTGCCTACAAGCAATGGGATAATGAACTTATTTCTCCAGTCTGGCCATCGGTCATCTATTTTAACTACAAGGATAAAGAGAATAAAAATTATGTATTTGAGAATTGAAGTGCTTCTTGAAAATTAAACTTGTTAAACACTTGTAAAATGTATCCTAAATTAAATATACCCGAATATTTTGATCAGGAATCTGAAAGACTCATATATCGTAAATTAACATTAGAAGATATTCCGGATTGGGCTCCTTTTTTTATTGATAATCCGAATTTACCCTATTTAGGAAATCCCTTTTCAACAGATATTAATGCCGCTTCAAGAGAATGGATCCAGCGGCAATTAGATCGATATGAAGATTGGGGAACGGGTCATTTAGGAGTAATAGAAAAGAAAAGTGGAGAATTAATAGGAATGTGTGGCTTATTGGCACGTGAGATCAGAGGGAATAATGAATACGAAGTGGCTTATTCTTTAAAGCCCAGCCATTGGAGAAAGGGATATGGTAGCGAGATGGCGAAGCAGATGAAAAAATTTGGAGAAAAACATAAACTGTCGCCGCGTTTTGTTTCAATGATCCATCCTGAAAATATCGGTTCTATTAAAGTAGCGAGGAATAATGGTATGGTTTATTTATTTGAAAGTGAATACCAGGGGATGGCGGTAGTGGTATATGGGAATGAATTGTAGTAAAGAATGATGCTCTTCTTCCAACAATAAAAAAATACATGAAACTTCTTGGTTAAATTCTATTTTTGCGAGCGGAAAAACAAGCTATAATAGTGATCGATAATTTATCACCTTATTTTTTGTAATACCTTGATCAGCAATTACATTAAATGAAAATTGAAAAGGAAAAATTGATATTGACTCAGGATCAAATTGATCAGGCAATCGCTATTTTAGAAACACTGAATGGAGATACTAATCAGATATTTGATATTCCAAAAGAGAAAAGGATCGCACTTTTAACCGAGGCAGGAAGACTTTCGAGACCGAATAAGGAGGAGTTTTCGAGACGGATAAAAGACAGTAATAAAGTAGCTAAAAGAAAGGCTCAAGCGAGAGACAAAAGTGCGCGTAAAGAAACAGGAATACGAAGTGCTCGTGAAGCAAGTATTTTTATCGCTCCTAAATTAATTGCCTTAACTGGGAATGAAGAAAAAGAAGCTCGTAGCTTAGAATCTCCGCGTAATTGCTATGTATGCAAAAGCGTTTATAGCACCCTGCATCATTTCTATGATACGATGTGTACACCTTGCGGTGATTTTAATTATGCCAAGCGTTTTCAAACATCAGATCTTAGCGGTCAGGTAGCTTTAGTGACAGGTTCGCGACTTAAAATAGGCTATCACATTACCTTGATGATGTTGCGTGCGGGAGCCACGGTGATCGCAACCACACGCTTTCCGGTAGACTCTGCATTGCGTTATGCAAAAGAAGCTGATTTTGATATTTGGGGACATCGTTTAAAAATCCATGGACTGGATCTGAGGCATATTCCGAGTGTAGAAATATTTTGTAATTACATAGAGCAAAAATACGATCGATTGGATGTGTTGATCAATAATGCAGCGCAGACCGTAAGGCGGCCTGCAGGTTTCTATCAGCATTTAATGGAGAATGAGCAGAGCAGTATGGGTGATTTACCATCGATGGCACAAAGCCTGTTGACAGACCATAATGCTTGTCTTCAAGAGATAAAAGCACTTAGTTTCGTTGCCGAAGAGCAGCATAAAAATCTACCTGTGAGCTGGCATGGAAAGCAAGCCGGTATCGGCTTAACCGCTTCAGCTAAACTATCACAAATTCCATATAGTGTAGATAATTCCTTGCGTACCGAAGAGGTTTTTCCGGTGGGTAAACTGGATGCTGATCTGCAGCAGGTAGATCTAAGAAAGACCAATAGTTGGAGGTTGAAATTGGGGGAGATACAGACCACGGAAATGATCGAAGTACAATTGGTTAATTCGGTAGCTCCATTTGTTTTATGCAATCGTTTGGTCAACCTAATGAAAAAGGATAATACGGGTAAGAAACATATCATTAATGTATCAGCGATGGAAGGGAAGTTTCATCAATTTCATAAGGAATCGCGGCATCCACATACCAATATGGCGAAGGCAGCATTGAACATGATGACTCTTACATCGTCGGCAGATTTTGCAAAATATGGGATCTATACCAATGCAGTAGATACAGGTTGGGTAACCGATGAGGATCCGATCGAGTTGGCAAAAAAGAAGGAAGAAGTCCATGACTTCCAGCCTCCTTTGGATATTGTAGATGGAGCAGCTAGAGTAATGGATCCATTGTTTGATGGAATCAATAGCGGGAAGCATTGGTGCGGTAAATTTTTGAAGGATTATCGTCCGATCAGTTGGTAGTTTTATTTCAATTTTAGAAAGAAGCGAAGAATTTATAAATAAAGGGATTGATTAAATCTAAAAAGCCGCCACACTATAAAATGTGACGACTTTCTGTTTAACCTACATGTATTATTTTACTTTAGAACTTAGTGCTAATCCCAAGAGTAAGGATGGAAATACCATATCCAAATTCAATGAATGCGGAGAAGTTTTCTGAAAAATAGTATCGACCACCCACATTTATTGAAAAAGCCAGACTTCCCGAATCGGGTGAATAGTCGTACTCTCCAGCACTTCCATAGGATTTTGAGCTAAGGATATTATACCCCAGCAATAAACCCGCATAAGTATCTACTTTTTCAATTAAAGGGTAATGAAAAGTACCTTTAGCTCCGAAAACGATATTTGAATATTTCCAACCATAATCGTAATTGGCATAATTGTAATTCCATTTGTAAGATGTGTACGCTAAATAGGCACCAACTCCTATAACACCTTTATCAAAAACACTATCTACAATACCTCTCTCATAGGAGATTGAAATAGGAGGTACAGTTGTAGAGTTATAAGTCCCGGTTCCATAGTAAGAACCTATGCCAATACCAAGATTAATCACATTGTCACCTTTGTTAAACGTACTCTCTTGCGCTTTTAATGAAGTGATCATTAATATCAGCGCTATTAGTGCAATTACTTTTTTCATAATGTTAATTTTTAAATGCTTACTAAGCTTTAGAGAAAGCTTCTTGGAATTTTTTAATCATAAAGAATATTAGGCCAGTCTGCATAAGTAAGCGGATTAAGCGCTATTCTAATACCATCCCAGTCGCCATTCATTGGCATTATATTCGTGCCATTGCCATCTGTATCTCCCATCATGGAATCATCATGGAAAGAAGTAAAGTAAACACCGGGACCATCGCTATTAAGGATTCCAAAATTCGGATTATTCACAAGATCAATAACTGATCCTTCGATTACTTTAATAACCACATTATCAGATAAACTAAGGGAACCGTTTGATTCTACTCGAAGTCCAGAACCATTAGCAACTACAAATGGCACCTCTGTCTCTTGCCATGAAACATTAACGTCAATGGTATAGTTTTCTGTGAAAATCCCATTCATCGCATTCACAATTAGAGAATCCTCTGGATTGGAAAAGGTATTCGAATTATCAATGTTGATATTTGCATTTATTGACATTGGGAGAACATTGTTATAGAAAACATTGTTTGTAATCTGACAGTCCTGATTGGCAAGATCCAGTTGTACAACACCTATGTAATTAGAAGCGTGTTTTCCACCCAAATTGTATGCAAATAAGCAATTATTGATATCAATTGTCGAGGCGATTACCTCCACAGTCGGCAATATTAACCCTCCGCCATAAAAGAATTGGCAAAACGAAAATTCAGAAGTGGAAACATTGTTGAAATAAAATTTACCCCAATCTCCAGGTGCAGGTGGTGTTGGGCCATTACCAGTATTGTCTCCTCCATGGAAATCATCGTTTGGGGAAGTGAAAATAATTGGTTTTTCAGGTGTTCCAATAGCGCTTATGACCCCTCCATTACTTATATAGATTCGTTGATCTTCTTTAAGGAACTTTACAATTACGTTGGGCTCGATTGTAAGTAAAGCACCAATATTAAAGTCACCGTTTATATCTACAATATAGATCTTGCCTTCGTACCAGGTTGTGGGAACGGTAATATGTTCGGTAATATAAATCAGGTTATCCTCTGGTGGGGGAGGAACATCATTGTTTTTCTTTTCACAAGCAGCAAAGAGCATTAGCATGATAAATGCTAAAAGGACTGATATTTTTTTAAAGTTTTTCATAACGTTTTTTTAAAAGTTAAACACTCGTTTAAATAGAAATTGTTTTATCACAATTATTGTTAGTAGTCGATATAAGTCGCAGATACAATTACTTAGCAACTTATTTTCAGAAGAAAATTAGAATATTTAGAAAGCTATTTTGAGGTAGATTTGAATTTGCAGCACCTAATCTTGAATACGTGTCGATTTTTCAAGAAGCTGCAATACCTTATTTTTTTTTCTACTACTCACTGCAATGCAAGTTCCATTTTTAAGAATTAATTCACAGGCGCTGGCTTTTCTAACCGCTCTAATAAATTGAATATTAACAAGGTATGACTGATGGGGTCGGATAAAATTTTCTTTATGTAATTGTTTCTCGATTTCTTTAATTGAAGTGGAAACGGTGATCTTTTCGTTGTCGGTCAGATAAAAAGTGGTGTATGAATTTCTGCTTTTACAAAAGATGATTTGGCTTATCTCGATCAAATGGTGGAAATCGTGAGTTGACAGTATTATTCTTCCCATAGCTTTCATCCGGAAAGTGTTTTATCACTTATCAGTGAATTTAAATTTAAGTGTATAAAAGGAAGTTATATGGCTAAACTTGAATTTGCATAGATTGTCTTTGAATCTGACAATATTAAAGGGTTGGTAATTGGATGATCTGCCTGATAATTTATGGGCTTTTTTAAAGATGATTAAGCATCTCTTTTATCATCAGTTTCCTGCGGGATGAAATTGGAATCTCGCTACCATTTTTCAAAATAATAAATCCACCATCCGTTTTATCTATTCTACTTACGGCATTAAGGTTTATGAGATATGATTGATGAGGACGGAAAAAATTGCACTCTTCAAGAATTTCAGTGAATTCCTTAATGGATTTTGAGACCAGAATTTTCTCTCCTCCCAATAAATAAAAGGAGGTATAACTATTATCGCTCTTGCAATATTCTATATCTGAAATATCAACAATATGGATCATTTCGCTAGTTCGAAGTACAATTTTTTTGGCCTGTGCTTTTTTTTCATAATGGTTAATAAAGTTGACCATCTGTAATTCTGTCTGACTGGATTCAATCATTTTTAATGCATTTTTAATAGCATTTACAAACTCAAATTCATTAACAGGTTTAAGAATATAGTCGATGGCGCTGAATTTTATTGCCTTAATAGCAAACTGGTTATAAGCCGTTATTATTACTAATTTAAAATCATAGGAATCTAATTGTTGTAAGATATTAAATCCGGTTCCTCCTTTTATTTCTATATCCATCAATACCAAATGGGGTTTTTCTCTTCGAATTAGTTCAACCCCGCCATCAACAGAATCGGATTCACCAACCACGGTGATATCACTGAAGTTACTTTCTAGTAAAATACGGTTTGCTTCTCTTAATTTGGGTTCATCCTCAATTATTATTGCTTTAATCATAATACCTTAATTTAGTATTGGTAAACTAAGTTCCACAAGAGTCCCCTGCATACCATAAACGGATCGGTCCTCAATTTTGGGTTCGGGTATTTTGTGGGAATATTTCCTAATGATCTGCATTCGTTGCGAAAAGATCGATAGCGCCATTGATTTATGTCCGGATTTGTTCAATTTCCTTGACTCATCAATACCAATTCCATTATCAGTAATAACTACTTCCAGTAAATCCTTTTTATCTACAAACGCTACGCTAAGTTTGCCATTTTCTTTAAGCTCTTTTAGCCCATGTTTAACAGCATTTTCTATAAAGGGCTGTATCATCATAGGTGGAATATTTATAAATTCTGTTTCCAAGTCTTCATCAAAAAGAATTTCGTATTCGAATGAATTATTTAGGCGCATTTTTTCTAATTCAATATAGCTTTTCAGAATTTCGATCTCTTCTTCTAAAGGGATGCTCTCTTTTAATGAATTACTTAAAATTGAGCGTGTTAAAAATGAGAAACGAGCCAGGTAAGTAGTAGCAATTTGTGCTTGGTTTTTATAAAGATAGTTTTGAATACTCCCTAATACATTAAATATAAAATGGGGATTCATTTGTGATCGAAAAAGCTGTTGTTTTAGTTTGTCTTCTTTGAATTTCGCCTGACGTTTTCGCACGTAAAAGACATATAAAATTAAAAGTATAAGAATTGTTAGAATAGCTAGTGTAAGAAAGCTGACCTGTAGCCTCTGACTGTTTATTTCGTTTTCAGCGGTAAGAAGGTCAATTTGTTGCTCTTTCACTTTGCTTTGATAAATAGCCTCCATTTCAGCAATATGATTTTTGACATCAGTTGAAGAAATGGAATCTTTCAGTATGTAATATTCCTGTAGAAATAGGTAAGCTAGTTCAGTATCATTTTGGCTGCTATAATAGTCTGCAATAAATTTCAATGCCTCACTTTGACTAGGAAGCAAGTCGCATTCCTTTGCCTTTTGTAAGGACTTGTTAGCGTAAAATAGAACAGAATCATTTTTAGCTAACTCCTTGTATAGTTTTGCCAAGTAAAGATATTCCTCTGTGATACCGGAACAATCAGAGATTCCTTCAGAGAGTGCTAATGAGTACCTATGGTAAACGATCGAGCTATCTAAATCTCCTGTTTTGTAGAAAACTTCAGCCAAATTCCCAAGTCCGGCTGCAGTTCCATAATTCCAATTGATCTCTTTAGAAAGGCGAAGCATATTTCTACTGTAAAAAATACTACTATCATACATTTCTCTATCTCGGAAGATGACACTAAGTTCATTATAGAAAACCACTTTATCGGCAGGCTTGATATTGTCCATCTTTTTAAGTTCTTGTCTGGCAAGTGCGATATAATAATCTACTTTCTCTGTTTTAAGTAAATGCTGAAGTGATGCAAGCTTGATGTAGATATTGAACAAGCGGGAATAGTTGTATTCCTTTTTTATTTCGATTGATTTTAGAAGGCATTCAACTGCATTACTATATTCACCCATTCCTTCATAAACTAGGGCCAAATTCTCATAGCTTGCAGATACACCGAACATATGACCACGTGCTTGATTAATCATTAAAGCCTTTTGAAAATTTTCTATTGATCCTTTATTGTTTCCTTTCAGACTGTTGGATATTCCTAGGCGATTGTATGTATCAGCTAAATAGGCACTATCCGCTTCCTCTTCTTGCAAGAGGAACATCTCTTGTATAATCTGGTCATGTTTGAGCCAATTCCCTTCATAGCAATATTGAACGCTAAGCGAAGTTAATATTCTCTTTTTTACTTCTATACTGTCGGTTAATGCTAATGTCTGAGTAAGACTATCGATTATAGTTTGACTATTATCTTGACCTGCCAGAATAATCGGATTTGACAATAAGCAGATTTGAAAAATACAGAATAAAATATATTTATAATGCAATTCGCTGGTCATACTACCAATGTAACTCAATTGTAAAAATAAAGCAAATCGATGATGGTGTAATAGCCAGTTACTACCCCTTATTTATTTTATGAAAATAACTACTTTATTCCCTGGATATTTAAAAAAGTGGAAATGAAAAAAGTTGAAAGTGGATCACTTTTCAGCAGTCAAAGGATTTCAAGAGTAAAATAAAAATGATGAGAGAATATTTCTATTTTTAACTTCTGCATGGAATTTATAGTTGAAGCATCCATGTTTTTAACCCAGATAGGGGATCCAGGAAAATGGGAATGAATATAAAGGATGCCAAGGAAAATTATAAATTAGTGTTGAATTCCATACACTCACTGGTTGGAAGGAATTATAGACTAGTAACCACATCTTTAACAATTTAATAAATCAATAAATGAAAAGAATAATTTCCCTAGCGATAGCATTTATATGTGTTTATGCAACAGGTTTTGCACAAAGCAAAATTCCTGCAGATGTTATATCAGTGTTTAATGAAAAATTTCCAGAAGCAAGCAATGTAAAGTGGGACAAAGAAAATGCTCACGAATATGAAGCATCATTTGTATGGAAAGGTGAAAAACATTCTGCTAATTTTTATGATAAAGGAGAATGGTTAGAAACAGAAAGTCCGACAACTTTCGATCAACTTCCAGAAAAAGTGCAGGCAGCTTATAACGCATCTCACAAGGGAGCAAAAATTAAAGCCATTGCAAAAATTGAAACTTCAAAAGGAAGTATTAAATACGAAGTCGAAATAAAACATGGTTTTAGAACAGTGGAACTTTTCTATGATGTTAATGGAAATGAAGTCGAGGAATAATAAGTTATAGTGTTCTGTTGAATATGACGTTTTTAAGTGGTCGCTGTTTCAATTAAGATGGGATGGTCTGAATGTCATTCAAAATACTACTGCCCTTGGATGGGGTTTTGGTTTTTTGGAAGAGAAAATTTTGTGAAAAACCCTAGTTTTAAATGGATCGCTTACTAGTGGCTTTGATGTAAATCCTCCACTTCTCATATACTTAGTTATACCAGATCATATAAAAAATTTACTTTTTATTTCCTCGGGATCACATACTTTCTAAAAAAAGACCCTTCTATTTCATTTCTTAAAAATCAATCGTACATTTACGATAAGAGATGAAAAGAAATTTAGAAAGCATAGAATATCATCAGGATACCGAGACTTTAGCGCGGTTCGCAAAGGCTCTTAGTCATCCCACCCGCATTAAGATCCTGAAATATTTAGAAAACCAATCCTGCTGCTTTACCGGAGATCTGCTAGGCGTTATTCCATTGGCACAATCGACCGTTTCGCAGCATTTAAAAGAATTGAAAGAGGCAGGTTTGATCCAAGGGGAATTAAAACCGCCGAAAATAAAATATTGTATAAATCAGGAAAACTGGAAAATAGCAAAAGCGCTTTTTAACGGTTTTTTTGAGTGAGTTTAATAATAATACATTTCGCTAATTGGCGATAAACAAAATATAGTCCTATGACTTTAGTACTTAAAATATTAGGAACGGGATGTCCGAAATGCAAAAGTATGACTTCCTTAGTAGAAGAAGTGGTGAAGGAAAATAACATCGATGCCAGCATCGAAAAGGTGGAGGATATTATGGAAATAATGAAGTTTAATATCATGATCACACCGGCATTAGTAGTAGATGATGTGATCACGATAAAAGGGAGAGTCCCTTCGAAAAACGAAATCCTGGAATTACTGCAAACAACAGCTTAAAAGCGAAAAACAGGATGCTGAAAATAAGCGTCTTCAACTTGCCTTTTCTTAAGTAGTAGCAGATGTTCGATTGGATAGAAAATATATCAGAATACTTGGTCTTTGAGCTTCTCGGACTCAATTCGGAAAGTCATATCGCACAAGCTTTGAACTTCTTTATTTACGATAGTACCAAAATTATCATTCTGCTATTTCTTGTCATCTTTCTAATGGGAATCGTCAATTCTTATTTTCCCATCGATAAGGTCCGAAATTTTTTATCGCGTAATAAATTATATGGTTTTGAATATATAATGGCAAGCCTATTTGGCGTGGTAACCCCCTTTTGTTCCTGCTCCTCTGTGCCTTTATTTATCGGTTTTGTTAAAGGAGGTATTCCATTAGGAGTAACCTTTTCTTTTTTGATCACGTCCCCTTTGGTAAATGAAGTAGCCATTGGACTTTTCCTCGGTTTATTCGGTCTTAAAACAACCATTATTTATATTGTAAGCGGGGTTTTATTAGGGACTGTTTCAGGAATCATTCTCCAAAGATTAAAATTAGAGTCTTATTTAACACCCTGGGTTAAAGAATTACTTACGAATGCTCAGAAAGAACAAGATCGCTTTCTGGAAGAAAAACAATCCTTGAAACAACGGTTACCAGTAATCTGGAAAGAAGTGCTTACTATTCTTAAAGGGATCCTTCCTTATGTGATCGTGGGTATCGCGATCGGCGGACTGATGCATGGTTATATTCCGGAAGGGTTTTTTGCGAAGTATATGGATAAAGACAATTTGTTTGCGGTGCCAATCGCGACCCTACTCGCCATCCCGATGTATTCGAATGCTTCGGGAATACTTCCTGTTGTGCAGGTATTGGTAGCCAAGGGCATTTCTCTGGGAACTGCTATTGCTTTTATGATGGGAGTGGTCGGACTTTCTTTGCCCGAAGCAATGCTACTGAAAAAAGTAATGTCATTAAAGCTCATCGGGATCTTCTTTAGCGTAGTCACATTTTGTATCATCATTTCAGGTTACTTATTTAATATCATTTTATAATTCAAATCAATAATGAAAAAGTTCAGATTATTATCCGTATTAGCCTTCACTTTGATCATCGCTTCCTGCAATGCTCAAGAAAAAAGTAAAAACCTAACCAGCGATCAGGCAAGTTCAAAAATTGAAGTAATAGACTTTCACACTACTCATAGATGTATGACTTGCAATGCGATCGAAGCAAACACGCGATATACCTTAAATACATATTTTTCTAAAGAAGTGGAAGAGGGAAAGATCACTTTTCAGCTCATTAATATAGATGAAAAGAAAAATGAGCAAATAGCCGAAAAATTTGAAGCAGCCGGTACCTCTTTATTTCTAAACGTCATTGTTAATGGGGAAGAAACGCAAGTTGATTTAACCGAATTTGCCTTTATGAGCGGAAATGATAAAGAAGAATTTTCACAAGAATTAAAAGCCAAATTAGATAGTGAATTGAAAAAATTATAATGGATTTTTTACAATCACTTTTAGCAAATAGCAATTTCCCGATTTTAACTGCTTTTATACTTGGGCTAATGACGGCTATTAGCCCTTGTCCTTTGGCAACAAATATCACCGCAACAGCTTATATTTCGAAAAATATAGCAAGCAAGAGAAAGGTGCTTTTAAGTGGTTTATTATATGCTTTTGGAAGGGCATTTAGCTATACCGGCATTGCTTTGATCCTGTATTTTGGAGCGAGTAAATTTCAAATTGCAAAATTCTTCAATCAAAATGGAGAGAAATTTTTAGGACCCTTGCTTATTATAATTGGATTGATCATGCTAAACATGATCCGGTTTAATTTTTTGAGGAACTTTAATTTCCAGGAAAAACTTTCAGACCATTTTAAAGATAAGGGTTTTTTGGGGGCATTCCTGATCGGAGTAGTATTCGCTTTAGCATTCTGTCCGTACAGTGCCGCATTGTATTTCGGAATGCTCATTCCCATGACGATCACTTCGGTTAATGGACTATATTTACCTATCATATTTGCTATTGCCACCGCTTTACCCGTACTGTTATTTAGCTATTTATTGGCTTTTACAGCCGGAAATATTGGGGTCATTTATAAGAGAATAACAAAGATCGAAAAGGGAATGCGTTATGCAGCGGGAGTGGTGTTTATTTTAACAGGATTTTATTATGTTCTGATCTTTACTGGAATTTTGAAATAATGGTAATTTATTTTTTAACCTTAACTTCAATTAGTAATTCGAATAATCTTCGAAAGAAAACTTTTTTCTGTTAAAAACAGCACTTTAAAAACTGTTTTTCAGTAGGGTTACAGATAAAAAAGGCGGAAAAAATATAGTATTGGAATCAATATTTAGCCATTAAATTTTAAATAATTATTATTGTATTAATGAAGATAAATTAAACTTAAATATGAAAATAAAACTCAACTATTTATGGCTCTTAGTTATGATATTAGGAGTTGTAAGTTGCACTAATCAGCAACAGAATAATGATACTGCGGATCAATCTGAACCGGCATTCAACGGGGTCATTAAGTTGGATGTTCGTGATTCAAAAGCTGACTGGACACCTTTCGAGAAAAAAAGGGCTCCTGAAGGTTCTCCAAACATCCTGTTTATTCTATATGATGATACAGGCTTAGCTGCTTGGTCCCCATATGGAGGTAGAGTAAATATGCCAACAATGGATGGTCTTGCTGCAGAAGGATTAACCTACTCGCAGTGGCATACAGTGGCTCTTTGTTCTCCAACCCGCTCTTGTATTAATACTGGCCGAAACCACAATCTTAATGGTATGGGTATTATTACTGAAGGAGCAAATGGATTTCCCGGAATGAGCTGTGTACTTCCAAGGGAAACGGTAACTATGGCTCAAATATTAAATGACAATGGTTGGAGTACATTCTGGTTAGGGAAAGATCATAATGTCCCTGAAACGGATCTTTCTCAAGGAGGTAGCAAAACACAATGGCCACTTCAACAAGGTTATGATCGTTTTTATGGGTTTATCGGTGGAGAAACGAACCAGTTTTACCCTGATCTAACGGAAGATAACCACGCTATTGAACCGCCTTATAGCCCTGAAGAAGGGTATCATTTATCAAAAGATCTTGCAGATCAGGCAATCAAAATGATTGCAGATCAACAATCAGCTAATCCATCTAAGCCTTGGTTTATGTGGTATAATCCAGGTGCTAACCATGCGCCACATCAAGCCCCTAAAGATTATATCGCTAAGTATAAAGGGAAATTTGACGATGGCTATGATGCATATCGAAAATGGGTTTTACCTCGCATGATTGAAAGAGGCATATTACCTGAAGGAACCCAATTGACAGAATTTAATCCTATGCCCGAAGACATGGCAAATCCTGCCGATGATGTCCTTCCATGGGAATCTCTTAGTCCGGATGAAAAGAAACTATTCTCACGTTTGTGTGAAGTATTTGCAGGATTTTCGGAGTATACTGATGACCAAATTGGACGAGTAGTAGATTATTTGAAAAAATCAGGGCAATATGAAAATACCATTATTTTTTATGCCGCTGATAATGGAACATCCGGCGAGGGCGGTCCGAATGGATCTGTAAATGAAAACAAATTCTTTAATGGTTATCCTGATGATTTAGCTGAGAATATGAAGTTAATAGATCAGCTAGGAGGACCAAACACATACGAACATTTCCCGACCGGATGGGCAGCTTCTTTTTCTACTCCTTTTAAAATGTTTAAGCGCTATGCTAATTATTCCGGAGGAACCGCTTGCCCACTTGTAATTACGTGGCCAAAAGGAATTAAAGCACACGGTGAAGTTCGAAATCAGTATCATCATGCGGTTGATATTGTACCTACCATTCTCGAAATAGTAGGATTGGAAATGCCGGAAGTTTATCGAGGTGTGAAACAGATACCATTATCAGGAGTATCAATGAAATACACCTTTGATGCTGAACCGAATACCCCTACTCAAAAACACGTACAATATTATACCATGCTGGGTACACGTGCTATTTGGGCGGATGGCTGGAAGGCAGTCGCTGTGCATGCTCCACTTACTAGTAAAGGACATTTCGATGAAGATAAATGGGAGTTATACAATGTAGATGAAGACCGTTCTGAATCAAATGATTTGGCCGAAGAATATCCGGAGAAGTTAGAAGAACTCAAAAAGCTTTGGTTAGAAGAAGCAAATAAAAATCAGGCTTTACCACTTGATGATCGAACTGCAACTGAACAAATCACTATTGAACGTCCTGCTGAGGAAGCTGTTAGAGAAAGTTATACTTATTATCCGCATACAAGCCAGGTACCAGAGGCTGTTGCTGTAAATGTAAGAGGACGATCATACAAGATTATAGCTAATATTGAAATTACCGACGCAAATTGCGAAGGGGTAATATTTGCTCATGGATCGCGCTTTGGTGGGCACACGCTGTTTATCAAAAACAAAAAACTTTATTATGTCTATAACTTTTTAGGAATTCCACCGGAACAACAATTTGTTTCTACTATGGATCTTAAGCCGGGCAAATATACCGTAGGGATGGAATTCAACAAAGAAAGTGTAGGGAAATACAATGAATCTATAGGTACTGCAAAATTGTATATAAACGATAGCGAAGTTGCAAGCGGACCAATGCGATCTCAAGTAGGTAAATTTACTTTGGTGGGTGACGGACTTTGTGTTGGATACGATAGCGGAGACCCGGTAAGTAATCAATACAAATCGCCCGGTGAATTTGAAGGAGGAACGATTTCATTTGTAACAGTAAGTACGGAGGGTAAAGCCTATCTCGATCTTGAATTGGAAGCAGCTAGACTACTTCGGGATTAGGAATTCCTTTTTTATTTAAATCTATTTTCAGCGGCCATCTTTTTATTGATGGCCGTTGTTTTTTGAATGAATGCTAAAATATTCTTAACCTTAACTTCAATTTAATAAACGAAGAGAAATGAAATTTCAGCCTTTTCCGGAATTAGTAACGGATCGCCTTATTTTGAGAAAAATTAAGGAATCAGATGATGAGATGATCTTTTTTTTGCGAACGGATAA
>JAHECK010000149.1 GCA_024641785.1 Flavobacteriales bacterium
GTCTTTTGCTGACTCATCAAAAGGTTCAACTCTTCCAATTTGCGAATAAGAGTTAAATGTTTGAAAAGTTAAAACTAGAATTATTAGAAATCTCATTTTATTTTTCTGCTTGTGCCCAACTATATGTTATTCGTACCTATTGCTTATAATAGTTTATGTCAGTAGTCGGTAAAACCTTACTGAAACTGTTAAAATAAAGATTTTTGTAGTAAAAGCTTTTATATTTAACATAATATTGTTCCTGTTATATAGCATCATATCTAGAGTAAATCACCCGGACTTTTGATATTGCTCACATACCTGGTCGATACATGGGTATAGATTTCTGTTGTTCTGCTTGAACTGTGTCCCAACAATTGTTGGATGTATCGAATATCGGTGCCGTTTTCCAGCAAATGGGTAGCAAATGAATGCCGTAGACTGTGGAAAGGGTAGGCATACTTAACTCTGGTTTCTGCCAACGCTCGTTTCCAGAATTTTGCAACACTTCCGGAGCTATATTTCCCGCCATATTGGCCCTCGAATAAAAATTCCTTTGGTCTGAAATTGCTCAGGTATCGTCTGATTATCTTGGTCATATTGTCGGAAAGGATTGTGTACCGATCTTTTCTCCCTTTTGCATCTCTGACATGGATCATCTTCCTTTCAAAATCCAGATCTTCAACTTTCAGGTTGAGCAATTCACCAATTCTCATACCCGATGAGTAGGATAAGAATATTATACTTTTATGCTTTAGATTTTTGACAGACTTCAGGATTTCTTTTACTTCCTCTTTTGTCAATACTTTTGGAAGCTCCCTGTTTTTCATAGGGCGCTCGATATACTCTGGCTCCAGCCCTCGATCTAATACTTCGTTGTAATAATACAATATTGCGCATAATGACTGATTCAAAGTTGAAAAGGAATATTTCTCTGATTGTATCATCTCACGATGATATTTATTGATTTCTTCTTCGGAAAAAGAATTGATGATCTCCAACGGTACATCAAAACTGTTTAAGAACTTCATCAGCATAGAGTGATACGTCCTGATGGTATTCAGACTGTAATTTCTTAATCTCATCTTCTCCAGGTAGGCGTCAGGGCAGGAGGTATAGTCTTTCCCTGTATAGGATTGCTCCCAAATTGTTTTTTTAAGATTTAAATCACTGATTTTAATTTTGCTGTCTAATTGGATTCTGCTTATTGGTGCCAGATCCTTGATGAGTTTCCTGATATATTTTTCTTCCAAATGGGTGACAAATCGCTTGTATGTCTTAGAATACCTGACATAATCCAGCATTTTGAGTCTTTGATAAATCGTCGGGTTGTAGTGAAACTTTAATAGGGCATATTGTTTGCCTTCATGTTTTATTGGAAGAATAGTAATCGGATTTTTATGCATTTTGGTATGCAATTCTTGGTTTTTACCAAATTCTACATAATCAGTAACAATTTTAGTCCTTGTCAAAAAGGTAGTGTTTAATGATGAAATATCATCTATGTTGTCAGCAAGCAATTGCATGTAATGCTCAGTCTTGGGCATGATATAGCAGCCGGATTGCTCGTGTAAGCTCAAATATTCCAATCCGCTCAATCTTTCCTTAAGCGCTTGATCAATATTCTTAATGATCAATTTCACAAACTCATCGTCTCCGACTTCAATTCGATTTAGAAATATAACAGGTTTCATTTTGTTTTCTTTTTCTGACAATATCAAAAAAATGAATATCTTAGTTGAGTTTATAAGCGTGTATATACGGATATAAACATGTAAAAACACAGTTAAAAAGATAACGGAATGGGATCTCAATGCAAAGAATGCGGGAAGACGCTGATAGGAAGGATTGATAAAAAATTTTGTAATGATCAGTGCAGGTTTCAATACAATAACAAAAAAAAGCGCGTACATGAAGCTGCTATTCTCAACATCAATCAACAGTTAAGAAAAAACAGGACGATAATTAAATCGCTTAATCCGGTTGGAAAAACGACGGTACGCCGGTCATTATTAAAAAATATGGGTTTTAGTTTTGACTTTTATACCCATACATATCGAACAGATAAAGGAATTACTTATTATTTCAACTATGACTATGGTTACACACTCATAGAAGATGAAAAAATTGTTTTGGTGACCTACCAGGAGTACATGAATAGCGATATCTATAAGCTATTTGAAGAAAGAAAATTTGATTAACGAAAACTTATCCATATACAAAGCTTCGCCACCTGAGTCACATACTCAATTAAATCTAATTGTTATTAAGTTGAATTCGGAGATATATTTACAGATTTTATTACAAGTGAACTAATTTAGAGCAATTCTAAAATATAGTCAGATAATCCTTGCTTGTGCTATTTTATAAAAATTTACTTCTGCAATTCAATAAAAGGCATAACGATCAACCACGAATCGATATACTTTGATCATAAAGTAATTGTCTAAAGTCTTATCCGGATGGATTTTTTTTAATAGGGCGTAATATCCAGGTTAAAAAATTTGCACAACGGGAGGGTATCCTAAGGAAGTCCAGCCGGTTTTTAATGGCGTCAAATACCTGATTTGTAATCTAAAATAAAAAAGCACTTACAAATTTTACTTCGTAAGTGCTTGAATTATAAGAGCCCCCTGACGGGATCGAACCGCCGACCTACTGATTACAAGTCTGCCATCCTATCTTTCTCAAATTAGTAAAAACTTTATCTAAATGCGCTTAAACAGCGTTTTTAAGCATATTTTACTTTTTGAATTTTATACATATTTGTTGATAATTAGCTAGTTTGTTTACACTTTTGTTTACCCCTAAAATTATTCAATATGGCACGCATTAAAAAACCATCCGTCAAGCTGGTTTTGAGGAAAGACAAGACCCTTGTTTCGGGTGAGTATCCTGTTATGCTTCGTATCACATTTAATAGGAAACCAAAATATTATGCTTTAAAAGGAGAGAACGGTACGATTTCATGTGATCTCAAAAAGTGGAATGAAACCATAGGCCGGTTTAACCGAAATAAAGAACTTAATCTTTACCTTGATCAATATGAAGTGAGAGCCAATGAGGTTCTTCGGGAGCTTGAATTTAGTGATTTTACATTTTTAGCCTTTGAAAATAAATATTTCAAAAAGTATGAACGCGAGGGTGTCATTTCATTTATTAATCATCTAATCATAAAGCTTAAGGAAGAAAACAGATTGGGATCAGCCAGTAGTTACAAGGACACCAGAAATCGGTTATTGGAATTCAAATCAAAAATATATTTTAATGACATCGATTTTAAGTTCTTGAAAAATTTCGAAAAGTATTTAATAGATAAGGGAAATTCCATAAACAGTATTGGCATTTATATGCGAACTCTAAGAGCAGTTTATAATAAAGCCATTGCGGAAGAACTGATAAAAGAAGAAGCATATCCTTTCAGGAAATACAAGATTAAATCCGGGAATTCGACGAAAAGAGCCTTGACTAAAAAAGACATGCAATTACTTATCAGGTATAAAGCAAAAAAAGGAACCAGAAAATGGCATTCTCTCAACTATTTTATTTTTAGTTACCTATGTAGAGGAATGAATCTGAAAGACATGGCTTTACTCAAGTGGGAAGAAAACATCATTGGAGATCGCATGGCCTATGTCAGAGCTAAGACTGCAAATACCAAAAAAACATTGGATCATAATATTATCAAGATTGAACCGGAGATTGAAAGGATTTTAAGTCAATATCCCAGGAAAAATAAATACGTATTTCCAATCCTGGAAGAGGGGCTTTCTGAATTAACAATTCGTCATCGGATCATAGGGACGCTGAAGAAGATAAGTAAAGACTTAACTGAAATAGGAAATGAATTGAAATTGGAGCAAGCAGATCAGATTACGCATTATTGGGCCAGGCATAGGTATGCAACTACACTGAAAAGATCAGGAATCTCAACGGCTGTTATTAGTGAAGCGTTGGGACACAGTAGTGAAGCAACAACTAAGGCTTATCTCGATAAATTCGAACAAACTGAAATTGATAACACTTTTAAGCATTTGATCTAACTCTGAGGCATATTGTTGAATGATTTATTAACGTTAAATAGTTATCTTTGTAGTAGGATCAATTAATTCAAAATGAAAACTCTAACAATAAAACTCCCTGATTCTGTAGACGAAACTGATGTTAAAATGCAATTAGCCGCTCAGTTATTTGCAAAAGGAATACTATCATCAGGACAGGCAGCAGACCTGGTCGGAATATCAAAAAGAGATTTCATCGAAACGGTCGGGAAATATGGAGTTTCAATATTTGGAGAAGAATTAGGGGACATAGAGAAAATAATGAATGAGTAAAATCATTATCTCAGATACCAGTTGTCTTATTGCACTTTTCAATGTCGGGCTTCTTCACATTCTTAAAGATCTCTTTGACGTAATTATAATTACCCCTGAAATAAAAGAAGAATTCGGCCAAAGCCTTCCCAATTGGATCATCATTAAACAGGTTAAGAATATTGAAAAACAATCTCATATAGAAGCACTTCTTGACAAAGGAGAATCCAGTGCCATTGCTTTAGCTCTGGAAACAGAAAATGCTTTTCTGATAATTGATGAAATAAAAGGCCGAAAGGTCGCCAAATCATATGAGATTGATATAATCGGAACTATTGGGATTTTAGTTCTGGCAAATAAAAAAGGATTAATAAAAGATCTTCCCGCAGTAATATCCAAGCTAATCGATAATGGTTTTCGACTTTCTGAAAAATTGTTACAAAAATTGCTGGGCTAAATCATACAATAAACTCAGCTAATCCCTCCAATAAGATTCGATAAATCTCTCCAAAAAAGACAAAGAATATTCTTAGTTTTTCAACTTTTACTTGTTGTTTTGGTTCCTAATATTTAAGAAATACCACAAAACAAGTAGTAAAATACATAAAATCAAGTATTGACATCCTTCCGTTTCCTCCCTTGTTTTGACAATTAACCATAACAACCAAAAAACATGTCAAACATTATTGTAACTGCCGTTTCAAAAAAGGAAATAGAACAGCTGATCGGAGAGGCTGTACAAAAGGCTATACTCGGTAAACAAAAGGATGAAGGCGCTAAAAACGTATCATTTCTGGATGTTAATCAAGCCGCCGAATTTCTTGGAATTGCCAAAGCTACTTTATACGGGAAATGTTGCCATCAGCTGATCCCTCATTTTAAGAAAGGCAAGAAGCTTTACTTTGATAAGATTGAACTACTTGAGTGGCTAAAAAGTGGAAAACGTAAAACGGTCGCTGATATAGATAAAGAAGTAAAGACTCAATTAATGCAACGGAATTCTTCCGTTGCTGGAAAGCGAATTAGTACTATCAAGTAAGCCAACTACTTACCTGTTTTATAAAATTCTCTTGATTATACCTTTTAACTTTTATCAAATTCCAGAAAATGAAACAACTTCCCTCTGAGCGAATTCATGAGATCGAATCCTTTTTGAATGAACATTTTGATATCCGGTATAATACAATTTCAAACCAGGTAGAATATAAAGGAAAGGATCAGCGTGCTTTTTCTGCTCTTAACGAAAACAATTTCTATAGAATACTTCGGCTAAATGATATCAAAGCATCGATCCATGAGATTCATATTCTTCTGAATTCAGATTATGTTCTTAAATACAACCCTATTTCTAGTTATTTTAGTCGTATATCCTCATTATGGGATGGAAGCATTCATGGAGATTACATCGCTTATCTGGCCAATTTTTTAACTATTGAAAGAAAAAATCAATTTATAAAGCATCTTAAAAAGTGGATGATCAGAAGCATTGTGTGTGGTTACAATTCAACCTATTACAACAAACAAGCTTTTATACTGGTAGGGGAAAAACAAAACACTGGAAAATCGTCCTTCTTACGATTTCTTTGTCCTCCTGAATTATTCGAATATATGTCTGAAAATATATCCACGGATAAGGATGGATTAATAGCGCTGTGCGAAAATTTCCTGATCAACATGGATGAACTTTCGACCATGTCAAGACAGGAGATCAATTCATTGAAAAGTATATTCTCGAAGGATCGGGTTAAGGTGAGATTGCCCTATGAGCGCCGTGCATCTACGCTGCCCAGAGTAGCCAGCTTTATGGGATCAACCAATAAATTCCAGTTTCTAAATGATGAAACCGGATCCGTTCGATTTATCAATTTTGAAGTGGATCGAATAGACTGGAGTTACTCCAGGGCTGTAGATATTAATATCGCCTGGAGCCAGGCATATCAATTGTGGCAGTCAAACTATTCATATGAATTATCTTCTGCTGAGATCGAGGAAAACGAGCTCATCAACAATCAATACAAAATCAGTACGCCTGAGTTAGAATTGATTTTAAAATATTTCACGCCAGGGACAAAAGATGAATATCAGTATTTTTGGACAGCCAGTGAACTATTAAATTACCTGCTCGAACAGAATACTATTCGAATTCGGCTGAGCATTATCAATTTGGGAAAAGCCCTAAAGATGGCAGGCTTCACCCAGGGTCAAAAACGCATGGAAAATTTTCCTGTCAAGGGCTATTATATTTTCATTAAAAACACGAATTGATCCTACTACCTTACTACATGGCGCATAAATCCCATATTATCAGTGTATTACGCTGTAGTAAGAACGTATAATTCATCCTACTACATATTACTTTATCCTGCTACATAAATATGGTAAACCCTCAGCTATGTGCCTGGAACAAATATTTAGTACTTTTTCAGCGTAGTAAGTAGTAGGATGAGTAGGTGGGAAATGTGAGTTTCAATTATTTTTCTTCCCTATCAGCAATTTC
>JAHECK010000037.1 GCA_024641785.1 Flavobacteriales bacterium
AGATTGTTAGATTTTACACCCCTTCTAATTAATTAGTTTACCAAACTAGTAAAAAAAATATAACCAACAAGTCTTTAACCTTTTAGCAATGCTAATTTATTTTGTTCAATGGAAAGTATAAATCTTGTAGTTTAATTTTGATGTTTTTTAACCTCAGAAGCCGCGGAAAGGCGCTAAAAAAAATATAGATTTTGTGATAAAAAAAAGGGTCCTTACGAACCCTTTTTAACCATGAAAAAATCGAACATTTACTCGCTAGAAACTATCGATTTAAAACTTCTTTTACTAAGTCGGCAATTAATTTCCCAGGAGCTTTACCTGCGAAATTTTTACTTGCCATTCCCATCATTTTCCCCATATCCTTAGGCCCTTCAGCACCTGATTCTTTAATCATTGCTTCTACCATTGGAAGTAGCTCATTTCGATCCATCTGTTTAGGAAGGTAATTTGAAATGACTTCAGCTTGCATTTTCTCATCCTTTGCAAGGTCTTCACGATTTTGATCCACATAAATTTGATAAGCATCCATTCGTTGCTTATGTAACTTTTGCAAAATTTTAATTCCAACTTCTTCTGATATTTCAGCATTCCCATCCTTGGTTGCTTCAAGCAATAAGGCAGACTTAATCGCCCTCAATGACTCAAGGGTTTCCTTATCCCTCGCCTTCATCGCTACCTTAATATCATTATTTATTTGTTCTGTTAAATTCATATTTTCTAATCTACATTATCATGAAGAAATGAATTGTTTGGTCGTATACCCGTACTTTTCTTTCCTTCTTCATCTTCTTCCTGAGAAAGGGTAAATCGAGATACCTGTGATTCACTTGAATGTGCGGTGTCGTCTAAATTCATATTCTTTCTAACATAAGCAGGAACATTTTCATATTCCCTTAAGTTCTTTCCTGTATGAATTGGATTCGTAAGATTATTTAAACGATTCATTCGTTCGTCGGTTCTTCTTCTAAACGTTTCCCGATCGATCCTTGGTTCGTTATTCATCGACATTGGAGGAACTAAAGTTTCATCATCTTCATCTTCAAGGTCGAGTGTATGTCTGATAATATTCTCCTCTGGTTTGTTTACTCCTGTAGAAGGAAATTCCATTTCAGCCTGAGGAGTTTTTTCTGCTTGAGGAATGGTTCTTAAAAATGGTTCTTCAGGCTCTTCCTGAACAGCAGATTTCGGCTCTTTTGTTTCCGTAGTAGAAGTCGGTGAAGTGATCTTCTCGGTAATCGCTTTAGGTTCGTCTAATTCAAGTTGAACCCTTGTTATTTCAGGCTCTACTTCTTCGAGCATATAATCCAATTTTCCATTAAACCCGGTAGCGATAATGGTTACTCTAATTTCATTTCCTAAGGTATCATCTTGACCGTATCCCCAAATAACATTGGCTGAATCACCGGCTGCTTTTTGAATGTAATCCGTTACCTCGGTTACTTCATCCATGGTTACATCTTCAGTTCCAAAAGTGATATTTAATAATACATCACTCGCTCCATGAATGTCATTTTCATTTAATAATGGAGAATCCAATGCTTCTTTAACAGCAATACTTGCGCGATCAGGTCCTTCCGCAATTCCGGTTCCCATGATAGCAACTCCACTGTCTTTCATCACAGTAATCACATCATTCATATCCACATTAATTTCACCATGCACTGAAATTAACTCGGCTATTCCTCTAGCAGCAGTGGTTAATACGTTATCGGCTTTACCAAAGGCCTGAGTAACTCCCAAATTACCATACATTTCCCGGAGTTTCTCATTTCTAATCACCAAAAGCGTGTCAACCGATTGTCTCATTTCTTCGATTCCTGCGGCTGCAAATTCCTTACGTTTTTTCCCTTCAAAATTAAAAGGAATGGTAACAATCCCAACGGTAAGAATACCCATATCCTTTGCTGTTTTAGCAAGGATCGGCGCTGCACCTGTTCCTGTACCACCGCCCATTCCGGCAGTGATAAATACCATGTTCGTATTCTTAGAAAGAATTTCTTTTAATTCTTCGATATTCTCGATGGCCGCATTTTTACCCACTTCCGGTTTAGATCCGGCACCTCTACCTCCGGTTAGTGTTACTCCTAACTGAATTCTTGTTGGAACCGGACTCTTATCTAAGGCTTGTTGGTCGGTATTACAAACAATAAAATCAACTCCATTGATCCCTTGATGGTACATGTGGTTGACAGCATTACTTCCACCTCCACCAACACCGATCACTTTTATGATGCTAGAAATTTCTTTTGGTAAGTCAAATTGCATGGTTATATCTATTTAAATTTTATACTTATTTATTATTCTCCACCTTCTAAAAACTCTCGTCCTTTATCAAAAATAGACTTGAAAAATTTTCCTTTGTCTTTTTGTGAATGCGTAGTAATATTTGGTTTTGAGTTTGTTTTGGCTAATTTTTCGAATCCTTTTATGATCAATCCAACACTGGTTGCATAAATTGGATTTGTTACCCCTTCTGAATTTGCGATATGCTCAGTTGGATGTCCAACCCGCGTATCCATTCCGGTAAGATATTCGGTCAATTGAGAAATGTTTTTTAACATCGCTCCCCCACCTGTTAATACAATCCCACCTATTAGTTGCTTTTGAAATCCTGAGTTTTTAATCTCATAAAATACTTGCTCAATAATCTCTTCCATTCGAGCCTGAATGATATGCGCTAAATTTTTAACTGAAATTTCTTTAGGATCTCTACCTCTTAATCCCGGAATACAAACTATTTCATTGGCCTGACTTTCACTTCCCAATGCAGAACCAAACTTCACTTTTAACTGTTCAGCTTGTTTCTTCATGATCGTACAGCCGGTTTTTATATCTTCTGTAATTATGTTTCCACCATAAGGTATCACTGCGGTATGACGAATGATCCCTTCATGAAAAATTGCGATATCAGTGGTTCCACCTCCAATATCTACAAGGGCTACACCTGCTTCTTTTTCTTCATCACTTAGCACTGCTTCGGCTGAAGCAAGTGGTTCCAGGATCAGATCATCAACTTCTAAGTCGGCTTTTGTAACACAACGATGAATATTCTTAGCCGCAGAAATTTGTCCGGTAATAATGTGAAAATTAGCTTCTAAACGAACCCCTGACATTCCGATAGGTTCTTTTATCCCTTGTTCATTATCTACGATATATTCCTGTGGTAAAACATGGATAATCTCTTCACCCGGTTGCATTACCAATTTATACATGTCTTCAATAAGGGCATCAATATCAAGTTGACTGATCTCATCCGCTGCTGATTTACGGGTGTGAACTCCTCTATGCTGCAAACTCTTAATATGTTGCCCAGCAATACCAACATTTACTACACGGATATTAACTCCGGCATTATCTTCTGCTTCTCTAACCGCCTCATGAATTGCGCTTACCGTTTTTTCAATATTGGATACTACTCCTCTCGTTACACCGAGCGATTCGGATTTACCTATTCCTAAGATCTCGATCTTATTGAACTCGTTCTTTCTACCTACCATACAAACGATCTTCGTGGTTCCGATATCTAAACCAACAACTATATTCTCGCTTAAATCCATTTCGTTCATCTTTTAGAGCAGACGATCTGATCGTTAAATCTCAGATCGATTTGTTTGTATTTATTCCAATCCACTTTTGCAATTCCTTTTTTGTAGAAGATCTTTAATTTGTCAAATTTCTTATCGAAATCATCCCCTTTACCCAGTAGAATACTATGCCTTCCAACACGTGGAGTGAGTTCATATTCCTTTTGACTATTTATATAAATTTGTTCAAATTGCGCATTAAGAAAAGGATCATCGCGCATCGTGTTGATGAGTTTAAAAAGATCGGTCCATAAAGGATTAAGAGTTGACGGATCACTTTTTTGATCCATTTGAGATGGAACTTTCCCATTCACAACAATTACTCTGGTTGTAAATTTCGAAGAAAGCGGCATCAAATTCCCCATTTCATCCATGTAAGCACTTTTTCCGTTTTCAAAAAATAATCGAGCGATCGGAGATTTTTGTTCGATCTCAATTTTTAAATTTCCTTTCAGATCAGAATACACTTCGGCATTTCTAACGATCTCCATTTTTTCAATTTCGGATTCCATAAATTCGAAATCGACACTTTGAATCTGTTGCCCTATTGGGTCTCCATTATATTCGTAAATAAAGTCCCGAATATCATCTTCATCAACAAAATAATTCCCCTCTTCGCTATCGATTATAATATTTAAGCCAGTGCATTTTGCGTTTTTTCTTGAATTATTCACAAAGCCCATCGATACAAGCAACATCATAATCAGAAGCATCCATGCTCCTGAATATACGATTGCTTTATACTTTTTATTATTCATAAATGGCCTAAACTATTGATAACAGTCTGTTTTAGATCAGGTACGAGGTGAGCGATGTCACCTGCCCCAATAGTGAGTAATATCTCAGGAATTGTTGAGCTAATCAATACAGCTAAGCTTTCTTTATTAACAATGGATTTTTGATTCAATTGTACTTTTTCCAAAAGCATTTTTGAAGTAATTCCGGGGATTGCTTTTTCCCGGGCGGGATAAATACCCATGAGATAAAGTGTATCTAAATGTGACAAACTTTCGGCAAAGTCATCGGCAAAGTCACGTGTTCTCGAATACAAATGAGGTTGAAAAATACCCGTGATTTTCTTTCCGGGATAGAGCTGTTTAACCGCCTCGATCAAAGCATCAATTTCACGAGGATGATGCGCATAATCGTCGATAAAAATACATTTTGGATCAGAGAGAATATACTCAAATCTCCTCTTAACGCCTTTAAAAGACCGGATGCTTTTTATAATCGTTTCTATATCGCAACCTGCTTTATAACAGACTGTTGCTGCTAAAACCGCATTAAGTGCATTGTGATTTCCCGGAATTGGAATTTGAAAATTAACAGGATCCTTAGCCAATCCAATAACCTCAACTAAATGATATCCATCTTTATATGCATTGCTTTTTAGTCTGATATCAGAAGATACTGAAAAACCATAGCTGATCGAATTCTTTATACTTTCTTTAGGAACAAGATCACAAACGATCACATCTTTAGAATCATTCAATTTACTAGCCAATTCCTGGAAAGAATGGAGCAGATCTTCTTTATTTTCATAGATATCGAGATGATCTGCGTCGATCGAAGTAATCCCTAAATACCTCGGATTCAGTTTTAAAAATGAACGATCAAACTCATCGGCTTCGACCAAAACCCATTCCGGATCCGGATCCATTAAAATATTTGTTTCATAACCCGTCATAATTCCACCAACAAAAGAAACAGTAGCTAAAGACGAGTTTTTAAGAATGTGTGCAGCTATGGCAGTCGTAGTCGTTTTCCCATGAGTTCCTGCAATTGCAAGTGTTTTATGTGCTTTGGTAATATTACCCAATGCATCTGAACGCTTTTTTAAATTATATCCATTTTCATTTAGAAATACAAAACCGGGATGATCTTTTGGTATTGCCGGAGTATAAATAATTTCACTGTTCTTATTTTCGATGATCTCTTTTGGAATATCCTCTTTTGCAGCATCAAAATGCAAAATCATCTTTTCTTTTGAAAGCGCTTTCGTTAGGGGAGTTTCTGTAAGGTCGTAGCCGTAAATTTTAAACCCTTTACTTTGATAAAATCGAGCTAAGGCACTCATTCCGATACCGCCAATGCCTAAAAAATACACTATTTTATTCGCTCCTTCCATTAAACAACCAGGTTTAGCACTTCATTCGCAATATTTTCGGCCGCATTTTCATATCCTAATTTTGAAAGATTAGAAATTAATTCTATCCTTTTATTTTCATCCTTTAGCAGGTCGATCACGGTCTCAACTAAGGCATATTTTGCATCATGATCAGCAATGTGAATCGCCGCTTCATTTTTCACTAAAGCCATCGCATTTTTAGTTTGATGATCTTCTGCTGCGTATGGATAAGGAACTAATATTGCCGGTTTTTTTACCAGACTTAATTCTGATACTGTAATCGCCCCGGCTCTTGCAACTACCAAGTCTGCCACTGCATAGGCATAATCCATTTTATAAATAAACTCATGTACTTTAACCTGCGGATATGCTTTAGCCGCTTCGAGTGCATCTTGATAAAAGGGTTTGCCAGTTTGCCATAGCACCTGAATTCCTTCTTTTACAAGATTTTTTAAACCATCAGCTATATTCTGATTTACTGATTTTGCTCCAAGACTTCCACCTGTGATCAATAAGATCGGAGCATTATTTTCAAGTCCAAAAAAAGCCAATCCTTTCTCTCTTTTCCCTTCAATAATTACCATTTCTTCCCGTACGGGATTTCCTGTCAATACCAATTTATTTTTCGGAAAAAATTGATCCATTCCTTCGTAAGCAACACAGATCTTATTCACTTTAGGAGCGAGCCATTTATTCGTTATCCCGGGAAAAGAATTTTGCTCCTGAATCAAACATGGGATATTTTGAGAAACTGCCATGCGTAATACGGCTGCACTAGCATAACCGCCAACACCTATAACAACATCGGGTTTAAATCGATGCAGAATTTTTCGTGCTTTTATGAGACTTGAAATTAATTTTATTGGAAATAAAAGATTTTCAATACTAAGTTTTCGTTGAATCCCACTGATCCATAAACCTTCAATAGGATATCCTGCTTTTGGCACTTTTTCCATCTCCATTCTGTCTTTTGCACCAATAAATAAGATGTCGCAATCCGGATGGATCTTCCTCAATGCATCGGCTATAGCAACTGCTGGAAAAATATGACCTCCAGTACCACCACCTGAAACGATAAATTTAAGTACCCGCATAGATATTTCCGCCTTTCTTTTTAGTTGAACTATTTGAAACCAGCACTTCAGGAGTATATACTGATGTGCTTACTCCCAGAATCATCCCTAATGCAATGGATGTAAATAAAGTTGATGTCCCTCCCATACTTACCAGGGGCATTGGCTGACCTGTAACCGGTATTAGATTTACAGAAACGGCCATATTGATCAATGCTTGAAACACGATCATAAAACTGAGTCCTACGACCAGGTTTTTAGCAAAAGGATCTTCAGATTTTATCGCTAAACGAAGCGATCTGCTGAGAATGATCAAATACATCAGCATGAGACCAAGACCTCCGATGATGGATCCATATTCCTCAACAACATAAGCGTAAATCATATCTGAATAGGGATGCGGTAAATAATTTCTTGCTTTTCCGGTCCCCGGCATTTGCGGGAAGGCCCCACCATTATATATGGCCGCCATTGCATGTTCTACCTGAAATACTTCCTTTTTATCCTCACTAAAATTGACAATCCGGCTTTTCCATGTTTCTACCCTTGGAAAAAATTCAGGTTTTGCCATACTCGCTAAAAAAAGGAGCCCAACGACCGCAACACCCACTCCTACTACTTTAAATAATTGAAAAATAGAGCTCCCTCCTACAAATAGCATGATAAATACTGTAATGGTCAGCAGCGCTGCTGTAGAAAAGTTAGCAGGCAAAATGAGAATAATAATGAGAGCTGCAGGCCATAACACAGGCCAGATCCCTTTCGAAAAATCGTTTAATTGCTCTTGTTTTAATTTTAATAATCGAGCTACAAAGACAACGAGAACGATCTTTGCTAAGTCGGAGGTTTGAAAGCTTAAATTGATAAATGGAATATTTAACCAACGAGAAGCATTATTCAAATTGACACCCATGATCAAGGTTAATAAAAGCAAAATAACGGTTGGCCAATAAAGTAAAAATGCCAATCGTGAATAATATTTAAAATTGACAAGGTGAATCTTATACATGAAAAAGAAACCTAATCCAAGCATCAATAAATGCTTAAATAAAAAACGAGTGCTTCCTCCGCTTTTGACTGCTAGTGTAGAGATAGAACCATAAACAGCTAAAATAGAAAACAACATTAGAAATATGATAACAATCCATATTGTTCGATCCCCATATAACTGATTTAGCCACTTTTTCATAAACTATATACTAAAAACCAATACTCTCAAGAGTACTGTCAAACAAATCATATTGACTTTGAATTTCTTCTTGTGTTCCGTAAGGTGAAAACAATACAACATCTCCACGTTGCGCTATCTCTGCTGCCAGCTGCACCGCTTTTTCAATTGTTTTACTCACATATTGAAAGGTATCAAGATCATCACTCCAATTTTCTAGGCCGGCATTATCTTTTACCCCAATCCTAATGATGGAACGAATTTGAAAATGTTTAAAATTTTCAAACTTATTTCTTTCCCTTCCAATGCTAATTAAAATCGTTTTTCGCTCAAATGATTCGATCAAAGGAATAAGCAGATCTCTATTTCGGAAGAAGGCTTTTTTAAGATATAAAACGCCTTTTTTCCTTCCGACCGTTTCAAGGTCATCAATAGCAAAATTTATTTTAAAATTATCATTGGAATTCATCGATCAGGCCCTTTTATTTAATTTTAAAAACGCTGAATTGAATTCCTTATTCCAATCGGTCGAGGACTCAAAGAATTTATAATTTGGAGCACCGGGAGAAAAAAGTATTGTATCTCCTTTTTGAGCATATTTATTTGCAAACTCCAACCCTTCAGCAATATTTTCGATCTTAACAAACAATTCCAACTCATTGGAAAAAGAATTATAGACACTTTCAATTCCTTCTCCGAAACAAAACATTGCCTTCACTTTTTTAGAGACTAAATTTTTTAACTTATCCAGATCACGATCCATAGGAGGAACATATTTTATCCAAATAATTTTACCCACTTGCTGTTCGATACTTGCCATGCAGGCATTGAGGTCAATCGCATTACAATCATTAATAAACAACTTACCATCGAACTCTTCGACCAATTCGAAATGGCTCTCAATCTTTAGTTTTTCGAGAGCAATCGAATCTCTGGCTCTGAGAAGTTGTGCTTCCAGGCTTTCAACTCGATTCTTTAATACTTTCACATTCACTTTCTTCATCGGTTAAAGATTTTAGGGTTAATATCCTTTAAAGTGCTTTCACTGCTTTTTTAAATTTATTTCCACGGTCTTCGTAGCTTTCAAATAAATCAAAACTTGCACATGCCGGAGAAAGAAGGACTTTCTCTCCATTCCTAGCCAATTCATAGGCTTTTTGAACTGCTTCTTCGGCTGAAAGGGCAAATTCAATTGGCTCGATCACATCCTCAAAAGCTTCAATAATTTTTTTATTGTCTTTACCAAGACAAACGATAGCAGCTACCTTGTCGCTCACCATTTTCTTGATCATGGAATAGTCATTTCCTTTATCCACTCCTCCAACGATCCAAACTAACGGCCCTTCCATTGTTTCCAAGGCATACCATGTAGAATTGATATTAGTGGCTTTTGAATCATTATAGAACTCAACTCCATTTACTTTCGAAACAAACTCCAAACGATGAGGAATGTTTTGAAAATCAGAAAGACTTTCTTTAATGGTTTCTTTTCTAATGTTTACTAAACTTGCAGCAATACCCGAAGCCATTGAGTTGTAGGTATTGTGTTTTCCTTTTAATGCTATTTCATGAATCGACATAGTGAATTGTTGTTTATTATTAATGATGATTGTTTCGTTTTTTAGGTATGCGCCAGGATCCACTTCTTTTGTAAGTGAAATGGGAAATAATTTGGAAGAACATTTTCGTTTTCTTATCTCTTCTCCGATCACTTCATCATCGAAATTGTAAATGAAAATATCTTTCTCCGTTTGATTTTTTATTATCTGCATTTTTGAATCGACGTACTTTTGAAAATCATATTCATAGCGATCCAAATGATCGGGTGTGATATTCAAAAGAATCGCGATATCGGGTTTAAAGTCAATGATATCATCGAGTTGAAAGCTGCTTAGTTCGAGGATCAGATATTCTTTATCCCCTTCAGCGATCATCCCTGCCATGCTTTCTCCGACATTTCCTGCCATTCCAACATCAAGCTTTGCTTTGCTAAAAATGTGATTGCAAAGCATTGTGGTTGTTGTTTTACCGTTACTTCCACTTATGGCAATAATTTTAGCTTTCGTATAGCGATAGGCAAATTCAATTTCTGAGATAATTGGAACTGAAGCGGCTCTCAAATGCTTTATTAAAGGTGCTTTTTCAGGAATCCCAGGACTTTTAATCACTTCATCAGCTTTTAATATTCGCTCTTCATCATGACTCCCTTCTTCCCATTCGATTTTAAGGTCATTAAAAATTTCCTTGGCTGTTTCGCTTATCTTACCACTGTCACTTACAAATACACTAAAGCCTTTTACCTTGGCTAATTTTGCAGCTCCAATTCCACTTATTCCAGAACCTAACACTACGATGTTTTTTTTCATGTTATCGAAGTTTTAAGGTTACAATGGTGATTACTGCCAGCATAATTCCTACGATCCAAAAACGCGTTACTATTTTTGGTTCCGTATAATTTTTCTTTTGAAAATGATGATGAAGCGGTGCCATCAGAAAGATTCGTTTTCCAACCCCTGTTCTGCTTCGGGTATATTTAAACCACAGCACTTGAAATACTACAGATAGGTTCTCTGCCAGGAAAATGCCGCAAAAAATGGGAATTAGAAGTTCTTTTCGAATAGCGATGGCAAAAACCGCTATTATTCCACCCAACGCTAATGACCCTGTATCGCCCATGAATACTTGTGCGGGGTAGGCATTGTACCATAAAAAACCAATGGCGGCTCCAATAAAGGCAGAAATAAATATTACCATTTCTCCCGAATTCGGGATATACATAATATTCAAATAATCGGCAAAAACGTAGTTACCGGATAAAAACGCCAGAATAGCGAGGGTAACCCCGACAATAGCCGAAGTCCCGGTAGCAAGTCCATCCAGACCATCGGTCATGTTTGCACCATTAGAAACTGCAGTAACAATAAAAATGACGATAGGAATAAATACGAGCCAGGCGTACTTATTAGCATCTTCACCTAAAAACCAAAGCAGATCTGCGTAATCGAATTCATTATCTTTTACAAAGGGGATGGTTGTCTTTAATTCGCGGGTTTCCTGCCATTCGTATTGAGGAATGCTTTTCCCCATGATCACCGTTTTACCCACTTCCACCTTTTGCTTGATCATCACATCACTATTAAAATAAAGCATAGTTCCTACGAGTAATCCAACCCCAACCTGACCAATAATTTTAAATTTTCCTGCCAGTCCTTTTTTATTCTTTTTAAATACTTTGATATAGTCATCAACAAAACCGATAATCCCTAACCAAACCGTTGCCAGCAATAAAGTTTGGATATAAATATTATCTAATCGGGCAAAAAGAAGCGTTGGAATTACGATCGCCATTAGGATGATCACACCTCCCATAGTTGGTGTTCCTGCTTTTTCATTCTGGCCTTCCAGACCGAGATCTCTAATCGATTCTCCTACTTGTTTTCTTTGTAAGATCCTTATAAGTGATTTTCCAAAAAACAAAGAAATTAAGAGTGAAAAAATCACTGCTAAGGCTGCTCTGAATGTGATGTATCGGAACACTCCGGAACCCGGAACTCCTAAATCGTTTAAATACTCAAATAGATGATATAGCATTATTTCTCCATCATTTTTAGTAGTTTTTCAATCTTCTCTTTATCGTCAAAAGGAAAGCGCTCTCCTTTTATTTCTTGATATTTTTCATGTCCTTTTCCTGCGATCAGAATAATATCACCTGATGCTGCAATAGAGCATGCGGTTTTGATTGCTTCGGATCGATCGGAAATGACCAGGTATTTCTTGAAATGAGTAGGATCCAAGCCTTTACGCATATCTTCGATGATTGCCAAGGGCTCTTCACTTCTCGGATTGTCGGAAGTAAAAACAACTGTGTCACTTAAGTCGCAGGCAATTTTTCCCATTATGGGTCTTTTGGCTTTATCACGATCTCCTCCACAACCTACTACGGTTATGATATTTTCATTTCCATTTCTTACCTCACGAATCGTTTCAAGAACATTTTTTAAGGCATCAGGAGTATGTGCATAGTCGATGATCGACGTCACACTTCCTTTAGAATGCACAAGTTCAAATCGACCTTCAGCTGTTTTTAAACCGCTTAAAACGGTGAGTATTTCCAAAGCATCGAGATCAAGTAATCGAGCGGTTGCATAAACAACCAAAATATTATAGGCATTAAAACGACCGACTAGTCTTGTAAAAACCTGGTTTCCTTCTATTTCAAGCTGAATACCTGAGATCGAATTCTCAATCACTTTTGCCTTAAAATCGGCCATTGAAGAAAGTGAGTAATTGTATTTTTTTGCATGGCAATTTTGAAGCATCACAATTCCATTCGCATCATCTTTATTAACCAATGCAAAAGCGGTATCCGGTAGATTATCGAAGAATTCCTTTTTGGCTTTTATATAATCAGAAAAGGTTTTATGATAATCGAGATGGTCATGTGTAAGATTGGTGAAAATGCCGCCAGCAAATTTTAAACCTGCAACTCTTCTTTGGTGGATCGCGTGAGAACTCACTTCCATGAAAGCGTAGGTACAACCCTCGTCAACCATTCTCGCTAATAAAGCATTTAATGAAATAGGATCAGGAGTAGTATGTGTAGAAGGAAGAGTATTATTTCCAATGATATTACGAATTGTTGATAGAAGCCCTGATTTGAAACCTAATCGAGTAAAAAGTTCATACAAAAGGGTAACGGTTGTAGATTTCCCATTGGTACCGGTAACTCCAACCAGAATTAATTTTTCCGAAGGATTTTCAAAATAATTACAGGCAATGATGGCCAGCGCTTCGTCCGTTTTCTCAACTACGATATAATTAATACCCTCAATTATTTTTTCGGGTAAAACTTCAACAACCACGGCGATCGCTCCATTTTTCAAAGCCTGATCAATAAAATTGTGACCATCAGAAGTATATCCTTTAACGGCAACAAACACATCTCCGGGTCCAACTTGTCTGGAATCAAATTGCACATTACTGATGATCACATCGGTAAGTCCAATTATTTCTTTAAGGTTAACCTTATATAATATGTCTTTTAAGACCTTCATGCACGATCAAGATTTAGCGTTATTTCGGATCCTTTGAGCACCCTTTCACCGGGTTGTATCGACATTTGTTTTACTACCCCCGTTCCAATAATTTTTACTTTCATTCCTGAATTTTCAAGAAGATAAATAGCGTCCATTGCTCCCATTCCTTTAACATTTGGAACCAGGTTATCAATAAAATCAAGGTCACTTATAAGAATCGAATTTTCCTGTGTTTCTGTTTTCACCCATAAGGCATTTTCATTTTCCATTTGATATGGAATTTTGAGGTAATCAAACACTTCTTTGGAATCGCTTAAGAAACCGTTTTTAGAAACAGGTACTTGATATTTAGCAAGTTCTAACGGAAAAGCATCATCTTGCAAATCAAAATTTGTTGAATAGATCTTATCTGCTATTTCTCTAAAAATCGGTCCGGCAACGATGTTTCCATAGATCCCTCCAGAAGGAGCGTAAACCACAACGATACAGCTATATTCAGGGTCGTCTGCGGGAAAATAGCCTGCAAATGAAGCTAAGTATTTTCGCTCTTTTTTGTAGCCTCCTATACCCATTGCTATTTGAGCAGTTCCTGTTTTACCGGCAATTTTTAAGTTGTGATTTTGAAGATTTTTCGCTGTCCCATCGCGGGAAACCACTCCATCGAGCAAGTACTTAACCTTTTTAATGGTTCCCTGAGTAGCAATGGATGCATTTAAAACAACAGGTTTAAATGTTTTATCAACCTCCCCGTTATTTCTAATTTCTTTTACAAATTGAGGTTTCATCATTTTACCATTGTTTGCTACGGCATTATAAAAGGTGAGTGTTTGTAATGGAGTTTGAAGCACTTCATAACCGATCGACATCCATGGCAGTGTTACGCCTGTCCAGTCTTTATCTTCAACATTTTTTATTCTTGGTTTCGCTTCGCCCGGTATTTCAATATTTAACATTCCTCCTAGTCCCATCATTTTTAGTCGCTTAACTAGTTTTTGAGGGTCTTTTTCGTAGGCTTCAGTGATCACCTGAGATATTCCAACATTTGAGGAAAGCTCGAAGGCGCGTTCGACCGAAATTTTACCATAACCGCCTTCTTTAGAATCGCGCATTACTCTGTCGTAATACTTTACCGTACCATCTTTGGTATCGACTAAATCATCTATCGAAACCAGACCATCTTCAAGTGCAGCCATTAATACAGGTAACTTAAAAGTAGAACCCGGCTCTGTTGCTTCACCTATCGCATAGTTAAAGCCTTCGGAATAATTTCCATTTTCATCTCTGCTTAAATTGGCAATTGCCTTAATAAACCCAGTCTTCACTTCCATCACGATAACCGTTCCGTGATGAGCGTTATAAGCAGAAAGTTGTCTTAGAAGGGCCGTTTCAGCAACATCCTGAAGATTTATATCAATACTCGTTATTATATCTTTCCCATCTTCAGGATCAAACTCACTGCTTTCATCAACAGGTCTCCAAACTCCTCCGGCAAGTCGTGTTTCTAATCTTTTACCGGTTGCTCCTTCGAGATAATTATTAAATCCGGCTTCCAGACCAACTTTCATATCATCTCTAGAATAGCCAATGGTTCTTGAAGCTAGAATTCTATAGGGCTTTTTGCGAATCATATTTCGCTGATAGATTACGCCTCCACTATACCTCCCTTCACTAAGAATTGGGAATTTTTTAAGACGTTGCATCTCTAAATAATTTACATTTCTAGCGATTAGTAAATAACGATTTGCATTTGCCCGACCTTGTCTTAATAGTTCCTGATAAGATGCAGAAGATCTATCTTTAAATAAGGTATGTAAGGAATCAGCTAATTTTTTATACTCTGCTCTAAAGAGTTCTTCGGAAGCGATCTTCATATCCATCCTCACTTCATAGATAGGAACAGAGGTTGCTAAAAGGTCGCCATCTTCAGAAAAAATATTCCCTCTATTTCCTTCAACTTTTCTCCAGGTAGTAGTAAGCTCTTTTGTTCTTGTTTTCCATTCATCTGCCTGAAATAACTGAATATCAATTAGTTTGTAAATAATTAGCATAGAAAACAAGAGCAGGGAAAAGTATAGTAGGTACACTTTCCACGCTATGTTATTTTCTTTTTTCAGCTCAATTATTTATTTTGAAGAAGGATTCTTCTGTTCGTATTTTATAAGGGGATTCTAATGATTCTTTTAAACCGGTAGATTTTACTGTTTCGGCAATTTTTGATTGCAGCTTCTTTTGTTCTAAAATTGATTTGCTTGTTACATACTCCGCTTTCACTTCTTTTAATTTCTCATCACTGTTCATCAGTTCTCTTAATGAATTTTCGGCGTAATAACCATAGCCCATATAAAATATGAGAATGACTACGAGGTAAATCAAAAAGGAAATGTTTTTCAAAAAGACCTCTTTTTGCATCACCTCTCCGTTGAGAATGCTAGCTAAAAAACGAGCAGGTGCAAAGCCTTTGCTCTTTTCGATCTTTTTCTCCTTCGATTTAAGTGTGTTACTCATATTTTTTCTGCAATCCTTAATCTGGCACTTCTCGCTCTCGAGTTTATTTTTATTTCTTCGTCATCCGCTTGAATCGCTTTTGACATCAGAGGCTTTAAAGGCCTAATTGTATTTCCATAAAAATCCTTTTCAATTTTCCCTCCAGCACTTCCCGATCGAATAAAATTTTTGACTAATCGATCTTCCAAAGAGTGATAACTGATCACCACAAGCCTCCCATCCTTTTTTAATATTTCTGTTGCGCGTTCTAAAAACAATTTCAATACTTCAAGCTCTCTATTAACCTCAATTCTAAGCGCTTGAAAAATTTTTGCGAAGAATTGATTTTCTTTTCCTCTGGGTGCCAAGTCATTTAATTCTTTCTTTAACTGAAACACCGTTGATATTTTTTCATCTACCCTACATTGAACAATTTTCCTTGCGATCGCCCTTGAATTTTTCAGGTCTCCGAATTCCCAAAAAAGTCGACTCAATCGCTCCTCTTCGTAGGTATTCAGAAGTTTTGCCGCTGTCATACTCCCTTTTTGATTCATCCTCATATCTAATGGAGCATCGAAGCGAATCGAAAAACCTCTTAAGGGAACATCAAATTGGTGTGATGAAACTCCTAGGTCAGCGAGTATTCCATCGACTTCTTTAATCCCTCTTTCGCGTAAAAAGTTTTTCATGAATTCGAAATTCTCTTCTATCAATTCAAAGCGTTCGTCATCAGGAACATTATTAAGCGCATCCGGATCCTGATCAAATGCGATCAGTTTTCCCTTTGAATGTAGTTTCTTCAAGATCGCTCTTGAATGACCTCCACCTCCAAAAGTGACATCAACATATACTCCGTCGGGCTTTATATTCAAGCCATCTATACACTCTTGTAAAAGAACGGGTATGTGGTAAGCGCTACTCACCTTTATCTTCTTTGTTGCCCATCACTTCTTCAGCTAAAGCAGCAAAATCTATCTCTTCATTAAGCATTTTCTCATAGAGTGCTTTATCCCAAATTTCTATTCTATCGTTATTACCGAGCACCTTAACATCTTTACTCAATTCAGCATATTTTGCAAGCACAACAGGAAGATTCAATCTTCCATTTGTATCAGGAAAAACAGGAGTAGCTCCATTAAGGAACTTTCGAATGAAAAGCGCTTCCTTTTTCACAAATCGATTGAGCTTAGAAAGCTTTTCGGATACCTTATTCCACTCCGACATTGGATAAACATCGAGGCAGGGATAAAAAATATTTCGATTCACTACAAAACCTTCGTGCGAAAAATCGCTCAATTGCTTTTTAAGCCCAGATGGCAAAAGCAATCTTCCTTTCACATCGACTTTACAATCGTATTCTCCAAGCAGGTTTAACATTCAATTCGGGGTATCTGTAAGCGAATGTAAAAATATTTTCCCACTTTTTACCACTTGTTACCATTTTCCCCCACTTTGTTGAAAACTTTTACCTTATTCGGTGATTTATAGCATTCTAATCAATTACTATTCGTCTAATATTTAACGACATATTTGTGATCTTAAATTTGCCTTTTAGAACTATGGTAAAATTTTGAAAAGGAATTGTATTTTAGCAAGAAGAAAATCTGAATTCAATGGATGAATCATTCAAGGCCCAAGGGAAATTTAAATACATTGACCAGGGAGAAGGTCCTGTAATAATCTTGTTACATGGGCTTTTTGGCGCTTTAAGTAACTATAAGGATGTATTTGATACTTTTTCAGATAGATATAGAGTAATTATTCCTTTACTTCCTATTTACACCTTACCTATCATCAGTACGAATGTTAAAAATTTGGCTAAATATTTAGCCTCATTCATTAAATACAAGAAGCTGGATCAAGTTACTTTATTAGGTAATTCATTGGGAGGTCATGTGGCTTTGTATTATATGACAAAGCACCCTGAAAAGGTAAAAAACATGGTTCTGACAGGGAGTTCCGGACTTTATGAAAACACTATGGGATCTTCCTTTCCAAGAAGAGAAGACAAAGTATTTATAAAAAATAAAGTAGCCGAAACCTTCTATGACCCTATTCACGCAACGGATGAATTGGTTGAAGAATGTTATGGTATTGTAAATGACCGTGCTCAGTTAATTCGGATCCTTGCCATTGCAAAATCGGCTATTCGTCATAATATGGCTTCAGAAATTCCAAAAATGAAATTACCAACCTTACTCATTTGGGGTAAAAACGATACGGTAACTCCTCCTTCGGTTGCTGAAGAATTTCATTCTTTATTTCCAAATTCTGAATTGCATTGGGTCGACAAATGTGGTCATGCTCCAATGATGGAAAGGCCCGTTGAGTTTAACGCGATCCTTTCGGAGTGGTTAAAAAAACAATATGGAATTTAGCGAATGGAAATAGAATCCGCGAAATTTATCATCTCTAATTCAGAATTCGAAAACTTACCTGCTCCATCCCTTCCGGAATATGCTTTTATAGGGAGAAGTAACGTCGGGAAGTCTTCGTTAATAAACATGATCACCAAGCAGAAAAAGCTTGCTAAAACATCGAGTACCCCTGGGAAGACCCAATTAATAAATCATTTTTTAATCAATGATAACTGGTATTTAGTTGATTTACCAGGCTATGGTTACGCTAAAAGCTCTAAGAAGGAGCGAAAGGAATGGAAACGAATGATCGATAATTATTTGATCAGCAGAGAAAATCTACTTTGCACATTTATCCTTTTAGATTCGAGACATACTTTCCAAAAACTCGACCTTGAATTTATGACATGGATGGCGACAAAGGGCTTACCTTTTGCACTTGTTTTTACAAAGTCGGATAAATTAGGTCAGCACAAACTAGCCCTTAATCTTAAGCATTTAAAAATTGAAATTCTCGAACACTGGGAAGAACTTCCACCCAATTTTCTTACCTCTGCAGAAAAAGGATTTGGTGCAGTAGAAATTCTGAATTTTATCGAAAATGCAAATGAATTATTCGAAGTAAATCCTTAATTATTTTCTTCCGGATTTAACTTAAAATCTCCAGAAGGAGGCACTATCCCCATTCTCTCAGCGACATAATCAGAGAAATCACGCATGTCTTTAACCACTTTTTCTTCTCCAATTGCTTTTTCATAGGTATCTGTCATAAGTACATATGACTGATGAATAAACTTCTTCATCTCGTCGGTTGTAAAATCTTTAACCCACAATTGAAGGGATAAAGTTTGTTGGGCTTTATCATCCCAAAAGCTAACAAAGGTTGCTTTTGCATCGCTTTCTTTTTGTCCGTCACTTGCTTCCCATCTTATTTCTTCCGGCAATTGATTTTCGTCCAGACCCACTCTGATTTTAACTTCGTTATAAATCAATTTTTTCTCCATTATTTCCCTGGTTTATATGAGCTTAATATTTTGTTATAATCGCTTAATTTCACTAACTGTTGCAATGTGGTTTCAGGATGTTTTTCCATGTATTGCTTCACCATTTTCCATCCAATAAAGATCCCTGCTCTGGAAGGTGATTCCTGTGGAAGTCCTGTTGTAAAAGGGCCATCATTTACCCATTGAGAAATGATTCTCAAATTTTTCTCAAATAAGAGATCATTTTCTGCTAAATAAGTCCAGATCTGTCTTTCATTGCTTGAGATCCACTCCCATTCCTGTTCATTATAATCCATCTTATCCGCATCGCTTCTATGGTGAAGCAGGGCATCTGTAAGGTAAAGGATCTTACCATAAAATACCATCTCGCTCAGTAAATTATCCGTTTGCTCAAAATCTTGAAATTTAACTTTCAAAAAACCTTTAACAGCATCTACCACAAGAAATTTAGATTGCATTTTATCCTTTTCAAATTCAGGAAAAGCCTGATTACTTAGCTTCCTTATCAATTCATGATCAGAACCGATATACCATTCTAATCCGATGCCTAGGATAGTGTCATTTGGAACTATTTTATAATTAAATCCAGATTGATAAAGAGTTAAAGTAGGAATTTCTTCATGAGGGAAGTAATAAGAAAAATATTTAAAAGCACTGGTCAATTCTGATGCATAGGGGTCAAATTTATCCCCTCCATATAATAATGACACCGCATTATAAAATTGTCGCATCGTCGGGTCATTTGCAAATCTCGACATATAGATCTGCATTAATGAATCATTAGCAGTACTTGGATTATTAAGAATGAATTGACTATAAAAATCATAATATCCTTTATATTTTTGCTTTAATTGCTTGCTAGCAAATGGATTATCATTCCAGTTTTCAGAAAAAACAGCTTCGTCCAATCGAATAACATTCAGTTTCAGCTCTATTTCAGATACATCCACATCCAAAAGATCACTTGAACAGGAGTTCATAAAAAGGATTAAAAAAGATAGGCTTAAGTAAAGAATCGAATTAAATTTAACCATTCATTTTAATTTCTAAGGCCACAAAATTAGTTATTACATTAAATGAAGCTCATTTATATTGCATTTTTTAGCAACTTTGCCTAAATACTTTAACTGTGAAAATTAAAATCATCGCTTTTAGCACATTATTTTTCTTTCTTACTTCTTTGCTTTCAGCACAAGAAAAGGGAGTTGTAATTGGAATTGACTTTAGTCCGGGCTTTAGTTGGATCAATCCTGATAACGATCATTATTCATCTGAAGGAAGTTCTTTTTCATATAGTTATGGAATTGATTTTGATTTTTATTTTAAGGCTAATTATGCCTTTTCTACCGGTTTACAAGTTCTCAATTATAAAGGTAAAATAAGTTATCCTGATCTTTATTCCCCTTCCGGAAATGATAATGACTGGGAACAAGCGATGTCGACAGCAAGTTATTCTTATGTAGCTTTTCAACTTCCGGCATATTTGAAATTAATGAGTAACCCCATTGGTTATAATTCATTTTTCGCAGAATTTGGTTTCTCCTTTCTATTTCCTTTAAAAGCAACTCAAACAACCGACTCTGATTTAGAATCAGGAACTTCAGTCGATCAAGGAAGTAAAAACATTATGAATGAAACAAATTTCGCCTCTGTTAACCTTTTAGTAGGCTTAGGAATTGAAATTCCAATAAGCGGGGATACAAAATTCCAACTTTCTTTCAGGTATCTGAATGGGATTTCATCTTTATCAAATGCTCCTACATATCGAACTGATGAAAATGGACAGGTGAGTGCAAGCGAAATAGCAAATGGCGGTATGCCCACCGGCGATAAACAATCCTATTATTTAAAAAATCTTTCATTTAATTTTAAAATCATTTTTTAGGATTTATGCGTATTGCTTTAGCTCAGCTCAATTATCATATTGGAAATTTCAAAGCAAATGTTGAAAAAGTTTTAACAGCAATTGAAAGGGCAAAATCTGAACGAGCGGATCTTGTCGTATTTGCAGAATTAGCCATCACCGGTTACCCTCCAAGAGATTTTCTTGAATTTAATGAGTTTATAGAAATGAGCGAAGCTGCGATCAAAAAGATCGCGGAAAAAAGCATGGGCATTGGCGTAATTATAGGAGCTCCCACTAAAAATTTAAATTTAAATGGGAAAAGATTAAGAAACAGCGCCTTGTTTTTAAATAATGGAAAAATAGCCTCTATTCATAATAAAGGACTTCTTCCCACTTATGATGTTTTTGATGAATATCGGTTTTTTGAACCTTCAGGTGAATTTTCACTCATTGAATATAAAGGAGTAAAGATTGCATTAACGATCTGCGAGGACATCTGGAATATGGATGATCAACCTATGTATGATCAATCACCAATGGAAATTTTGATAAAAGACAAGCCTGAGATAATGATCAATATTTCAGCTTCTCCTTTTGATGTGGATCATCATGAAGATCGATTAAAGATCTTAAATGAAAATGTATCGAAATATCACTTACCTATCATCTATGTAAATCATATTGGTGCTCAAACAGAGTTGATCTTTGATGGAGGTTCGATGGTTATGAATGCAAAAGGAGAAATTGTAAAGCAACTTGAATTCTTTAAGGAAGATTTTCAAATTTGGGATTCTGAATTAGCTAATCCGAAAATTAAAGATCAGGCTCCGGAATCACTGGAACGGATCCGTCAGGCAATAGTAATAGGGATACGTGATTATTTTAGAAAGCTGGGATTCAAGAAGACCATCTTAGGGCTCTCAGGTGGAATTGATTCGGCCCTATGTGCTGCATTAGCGGTGGAAGCCCTTGGGAAAGAAAATGTAACAGGTATTTTACTTCCATCAGAATTCTCATCTGATCATTCTATCACTGATGCTAAAGAACTAGCGAAAAACTTAGGTATCTCGGCTGAGCTTATTCCAATTGCTGATTCTTTTTCATCCTTTCAAAAAGACCTTAAACCTATTTTTAAAGACCTTCCCTTTGGATTAGCGGAAGAGAATTTACAAGCCAGAATAAGGGGAACATTATTGATGGCAATCTCAAATAAATTTGGATCGATTCTATTAAATACTTCAAATAAAAGTGAAGCAGCAGTAGGCTATGGAACTTTGTATGGGGATATGAATGGTGGTTTATCAATCATCGGTGATCTTTATAAAGGTCAGGTATATGCATTATCGAATCACATTAATTTAGAAAAAGAAATTATTCCATTAAATACAATAAGAAAAGAACCTTCGGCTGAATTACGTCCTGATCAAAAAGACAGTGATAGTTTGCCTGATTATGATGTCCTAGATCAAATATTAAGACTTTATATAGAACAGAAGCAAGGTAGAAAAGATATTATTTCGATGGGATTTGACTCAAAACTGGTAAGTAAAGTCTTAAAACTGGTCAATTTGAATGAATATAAACGCTACCAAACTGCTCCTGTTTTAAGGGTAAGTAAGAAGGCGTTTGGTATGGGAAGAAGAATGCCAATTGTAGCCAGGTATTTAATTTAGTTCTCCTTTAATTGAATGACACTATACTTTGTTGTACATATTTCATCCCTTAATAGATTCTCTCATTTTCTTCATTCCAACCTGCAACCGAAATCTTATCGTTGACGTAGACTAACTTTAAAAAGGCTTCATTTCTCCTTATCAACAAACTAACGTGAATAATTCACACGCTTCACTCTAGTTTAAGGGGATAAATTGAGGATTTTTGATAATAGGGTAGGTACGTTCTATATACAGTCATCACACGCACACTTTAGACTGTATTTAGCTTGTATTAAGACACAACAGACATCATATGTCTTTATGAGGAATTTTTACTTTTTGGGTAGGTTAAGGGAATTAGGATTTATTAAGCGACTTGTCTTAGTTAGCCTCATTCTTTTATTTGGAGTTAGCAGTGCATTAAATGCGCAAGTAATAAATGCTTATGCAAAAGTTTCTGTAGTAGCCGGATCGACAATTACACTTACGAATGTTGATGAAGCCAGCGACACTTTTGAAGATGGTCAAGAGATCATTATCATGCAAATGCAGGATAATGTAATCGGAAGCACAGCAAATAATGCTACTTTTGGAGATCTTGGTTCAATACAAACAGCAGGTAGATATGAGATCGTTACTATTTTATCTCATACAGAAGCTGCTGGTTTACCAACTTCTATTACAATATCTGGAGCCTTTACTTACACCTATAATACAGGGGCAAATTCTTCAGTTCAAGTAATCACCTTCCCAAGCTTTGGATCACCTGATTACACAACGGTATCTGATATTAGTGCAAAAGTCTGGAATGGAAATACGGGTGGAGTCGTCGCATTTAAAGTAGCCGGCATCTTAACTCTTGCAAACAATATCAGCGCTGATTTCACAGGATTCAGGGGAGCGGCACCAAATAGTGACAATAGTTCCGATAACTGTAATGGAGTAGATTATATCGCTACATCTCAAAATTGGTTTGGAGATAAGGGGGAAGGGATTTATAAAAACACGAATGCGAATTATGCAGCCGGTAAGGGTAAGATTCTTACTGGTGGTGGCGGTGCCAACTCTCATAATGGAGGTGGAGGTGGAGGTGGAAACTATAGTAAAGGAGGAAACGGCGGCCCCGGATGGAGCGCTAGTGGTGATTGTGACCCATCTGCCGGTGGATTAGGAGGTATCTCTATAAGTGCAAATATTTCTCAAACCCGTATTTTTATGGGAGGAGGAGGAGGCTCCGGAGAAGGAAATAATGGTGGACCTGTGGATGGGGGCGATGGTGGTGGAATTATCATTATTCAAGCCAACGAAATTACAACTTCAGGTACTTGCGGACCATTAAACATAACTGCGAATGGTGAAGATGTCAACATTTTTACATCTTCCAATGATGGAGGTAGTGGAGGCGGCGCAGGTGGTTCAATTATTCTCGATGTAAACACTTGGAGTGTTGGAGCTAGCTGTCCTTTAAGCATTTCAACTAATGGAGGTGACGGAACTGATGTTGGAAGTGGTGCTACTCATGGCGGTGGTGGCGGCGGTGGAATCGGAGCCATCATTTTTCCATCGACAGATATTGGATCAAACATCACTGTTTCAACTGATCCAGGTACAGGTGGAGATAATGGAGGAGCAGGCGGAACAACAGATCCGGGCGGTGGAACTCCGGGCGGAGGTGATGGTATAATAACAAGTCCACCTACCGCTGTTTGTCAAGACATCACGATTGCTTTGGATGGAACAGGAAATGCAAGTATTACAGGAGCAGACATTGATGGAGGATCTTTTACAAACGTCAGTGATCCAAGTTATACAGCAACTGCAAATCCAAGTGCTTTCACATGCTCTGATGTAGGTGTAAACAATGTATATTTATTAATTACAGATGTTTACGGCAAACAAGATTCCTGTATATCTGTAGTAACGGTAAGCGGAAGTGCACCTGATGATACTTTTTCAGTATCGGATGATGGCGCCTGTGTACCTGGTACTTTTACTTTAACAATGGCTAGCTCTGAAATCGGGGTGTCTTACCAACTTCGCCTAGATTCTGATGATTCTAATGTTGGAGCCGCTATAGCCGGAACTGGAGGCCCAATTTCCTGGACCGTTACCCCTCTTATTTCGACACGCTACAATATCTACGCAACCGGAGCAAGTTGTGCTCTTGAAATGCTCGATAAACCTAAGGTAACAATTACATCTAACCCTTCGGTCGGAATTGTTTATGGAACTCCTACTTCTCCGATAAGCTTTACACAAAATGTTGCAAGCACAAATGCAAATGGTGTTGTATCTACTTATGCAATTGACGTAGACGGTGACGGCGATATGGATCTTTTAAGTGCCTCAGATGCTGATGATGAAATTAAATGGTATGAAAATGACGGACTAGGGAATTTTACTGAAATAGTAATAAACAATTCAATTGCTAATCCTACTGATGTATTTGCTATCGACATAGACGGAGATGGAGATACTGATGTTTTAAGTACAAATAGATCCAATACAGAACGATTGATCTGGTATGAAAACGATGGGAGTCAAAATTTCACAGCCAATACAATTGAATCATACGGAAATGTTGATGCCCGAGCCGTCTACGCCATAGATGTAGATAGTGATGGAGATATCGACGTTCTGGCAGCCTTAGAAGGTGGAGATGATATCTTATGGTATGAAAATGACGGTAGTGAGAATTTTACAAGGCATGATATTGATAACGCTGCGAATGGAGCCTATGATGTATTTGCAATTGATGTGGATAGCGACGGGGATATTGATGTATTAAGTGCTTCAAATAATGATGATAATATAAATTGGTATGAGAACGATGGTAGCGAAAACTTTACTGAACATCAAATAAACGGCACTGCAAATGGTGCAAGATCCGTATTTGCAATAGATATTGATAATGATGGTGATATAGATGTTTTAAGCGCTGCCTTTGACGATGATGATATCACTTGGTATGAAAATGATGGTAGTGAGAATTTTACTGAGATCACAATTAATGGCACTGCCGATGGAGCAATTTCAGTCTTTGCCATCGATATGGATAATGATGGAGATATAGACGTATTGAATGCAGCATATAACGATGATGAAATAACATGGTACGAAAATGATGGTAGCGAAAACTTCACCGAAATAACAATAATTAGTACCGCCGATGGGGCCATTTCAGTTTTTGCCATAGATATGGATAACGACGGAGATATTGATCCAATAAGCGGCTCTTATAATGATGATACAGTAGCATGGTACGAAAATGACTTATTACCTCAGATATGTGCCGGTGATATTATTTTTACAGAAACAGGAGGTGATGCGAACACTTGGTTTTGGTCCAGTAATGGTTCTGCCACTTTTGACGATAACACTATTCAATCACCAACAGTTAGTGGAGCAGTCAATGGTGAAATATTTACAGTTCTAATAGATGTTGGAGGAGGATGTACCAGTACTACATCGATCGCTGTTAACATTAGTTCATCTGTTGCAGATGGCTCATTTTCTGTTTCTGATCCGTTTATTTGTTTTGGAACAAGCGCTAGTATAGATCTATCCGGATCTGAACTTGGTGTATCATACCAACTTCGCTTAGATAGTGATGATTCAAATGTCGGAGCTCCAGTATTAGGAACGGGTGGGGCAATCTCAATTAGCGTATCTCCTGTGAGTACTACTACTTATAATGTATATGCATCAGGCGGTGGATTCTATTGTTCCATTGAACTAAGTGATAAAGCAACAGTAACAGTTGATAATATTAATCCTACTATTACTTGCCCGGCGAATGTGTCTGTATCAACTGATGGAGGAGCCTGTAGCGCTACAGGTGTAGCACTGGGGACTCCTGTGACTGCTGATAATTGTACTGTATCTTCTGTAACAAATAACGCCTCTGAACCCTATGCTTTAGGAACAACTAATGTAACATGGACTGTAACAGATAGTAACGGGAATACCGCTACGTGTGTACAAACAGTAACGGTAACTGATGATGTGAACCCAATTTTTGCTGCAGCTCCAGCTGATGTAACAGTGGAATGTATCGGTGATGTGCCGGCTATGACTTCTCTTGGTTGGACTGATAACTGTGATGGTGCAGGTTCAGTTCTTGGATCGGATGCTGCTATTGTAGGGGGTAATT
>JAHECK010000038.1 GCA_024641785.1 Flavobacteriales bacterium
AAGTATTGAAAATAATGGCTTAGCTTGTATGAGTGTAGAAAACATTAGCTTTTTATGCGATTCTCTTGGAATGATCTTATTATTTACTTCCCAAGAAGAAATTGATCAATACCCTAGTATATGCACTCAATGTGATAGTATAGTTGGCTTTGTTCAAATTCAAGGTGATGACATTATTAATTTAGATAGCTTAAATTCAATTGTATCTATCGCGGGAGGTTTAATGATCGGAGGCGGCATTGGTAATCCTTTGCTTACAAGCCTATCGGGTTTAGGAAGTTTATTGTCTGTAGAAGGGAGTGTTTACATATTGAATAATTCGCTTCTTAGTGATTTGCAAGGTATTGTTGAAGAGGAAATAAGCATTGAATTATCACTATCTAGTCTAAATGAATTAAATGGAGATCTTATAATAGCTGGAAATGAGGGCTTAATAAATTTGATTGGACTAGAAGAGTTAACCAGCATAGGTGGGAATTTAGTAATAGAGAATAATATTAGCTTATCAAGTTTAATTGGATTAGATAACCTCGATTATCAATCGATTCAAAACCTTTACATTTTCGATAACCCAGAACTTTCTACTTGTCATGTGCAAACAGTATGTTCTTATATCGGTGATCCAACGGGCTTTACAGAAATTTATGCTAATAACGAAGATTGTAATTCAGCCGATGAAGTTTTTACCATTTGCACAGTTGGAATCAATGAATCTTCATCTTATATCGATGTTCATTTACATCCAAATCCGGCGAAAGACAAATTATTTATTAGCTCAAATAGATTGAATGAGATCAATGAACTCAGGATCTACAATCAACTCGGAAAGGAAGTGTTTCACACTCGAATCTTAAACTCAAGCATAGATATTTCTTCGCTTTCTCCCGGATTGTATATTGTTCACCTGAAAGGTAAGAATGTGAGTTTTAATGGAAAGTTGGTGGTTGAGGAATGAAAAATAAGCTCGATGTTTGAAAAAGAAATCCCTGATTAGTGTTGACCACTTTTTAATTAATTATTTGACCATTAATAATTAATCATTCATTTTTCAATCTCCCGATGAAATCCGAGCGTTTCATTTAACTGAAAAACCGACCTCAGAGAGGTCTTATGTTCTTTAGTAAAAAGTGATTTCCAAAGGTGATGACCCCAGAGGGGTCAAACGTATTTTTTGTATGACCTCGCTGGGGTCATGGTCTATTATGAAGCAAGTTTAGTTATATGTGTAAGACCCCTCTGGGGTCAATATTTAAATTGACTTTTTATGCTCAACCTATATCAGGGTTATACAATGTACAACTTTCATATTTCTTATTTTTTTCTTCGTGCTTCCTTCTTCATGCTTCGAGCTCATTTTCCACTATCTTTGCTCCAGACGAAGTAAAAATGAAGAAGACCCTTTTACTGTATTTAGCCCTATATAGCTATATATCAGTGTTTTCACAATTGGATGCCCGCTTTTGGAATCCATCCAGCTCTTTTATGGAAGATGTCGCTATTGCCGATACAAATACAATTCTGATCACAGGCTCAAATTACTATGCCACTACTTTAAATGGCGGGCAAAGTTGGAACGGACTCTCCTCAGGTGGAATGTTTGTTAAAGCTGCTTGCTTTCCTAGTACTCATTTTGGGATTGCCGTTGGGAATGATGGCTATTATAGGATAAATACTGACTGCGCCTATTTCTGGGGCTGGGGGAACAATAAATACATTGGGTCTAGCAGAGATCTTAGAGATGTATCTTTTATCGATGACTTTAATGGAATGATCTGCGGTGAATTAGGTAAACTGATGCGGACGAGTAATCAAGCAAGTTCTTTTATTGATATTCCCAGCGGGACTTTCGAATGGTTGAATGGCGTTTTTATGATTAATGATTCCCTCGCCTTTGTTTGTGGAGACCTAGGAACAATACTTAAAATTGTAAATGACACTTTATTTTCCAGTCAGACCGTTAATGCATCTATCAACCTTAAAAAGTTATTCTTTCTCGATGAGAATACTGGGTTTGCAGTTGGAACAAGTGGTACAATGTATAAAACCATCGATCAGGGAGTAAATTGGTCGCTTATACCTTTAAGTACAACAGAAGATGTTCTCAATATTGATTTTAGATCTGAAAGTGATGGGGCTATTTGTGGAACGAATGGGCTGATCATGATCACCGAAGATGGGGGAAGCAACTGGACACAAAGTTCTGTTTTACAAAGCGATGAAATTCGTTCAATCGCTTATGTAAATGACCAGTATCTCATTGCAGTGGCTGCTCAATTTATTTTACACAGCTATGATGGAGGATTAAGCTGGATGAGGACGAATGGACAATACAGAGCCATCGATTTTCCAAGCGACAGTGTCGGTTTCGCAACGGCTTACAATGGGGTTGCTCAGCGCACTAAAGATGGGGGGAATACCTGGGAACTAATGAATCTCAATACCCTGCAATACCTGAATGACATTAATTTTCTTAATCCGGATACAGGCTATGCGGTTGGTGGAAGCGAAGTTTTTCGAACTTTGGATGGAGGTGATACATGGACATCCTTGCCTAATCCGGCAACAACCTCTTTATATTCCATCGATTTTTGGGATTATGACCATGGTATCGCTGTAGGCTATAATTATAGCATCATGACTACTTCAAATGGAGGTACTTCCTGGACCTATAATTATAGCTGGGGAGTATCGCAATGGTATTTAGATGTTCAGTTTACAAGCGCCACAACGGCCTATATGTGTTCGAGTACGGGGGCAGTATTAAAAAGTACAAATGCAGGGGCAAGCTGGACAAATACCTTTACAGGAAATTCAAATCAGCTGGCAAGGATCTTTTTTCTTGATGATGAATTGGGTTTTGCTTGTGGACTCAATGGAACGATCATTAAAACGATAAATGGAGGCGATGACTGGGAACTTTTGGATAGCGGCACAGATGCTTTATACCTGAATGGAATTCACTTTGTAAATGCGGATACCGGATTTGTTGCCGGCTCTGACGGGACTTATCTCAGAACCTATGACGGAGGGGATACATGGATCAACTCGATCTCAGGTTATTTGGATTTTAGCGACCTTACTATGAGTCCGAATGGGACCATATGGGCCACTGCTAATGGTGTGATCTTTGGCATTGCTCCTTTTAATTCGTCATCCATAAGTTATGCTTTATGCGCCGGTAGCGATAAGATCTATTTTAATTGCCTAAAACCCTATCATGATAATGACATTGAAAGTATTGTTAATGTTGAACTCACAACAAGAGAGGATATTGATTTTTCAAATGCTGTTATACTGCAATCACTGCTGGTAGATAGTGTGGGTTTGGTCAATGCGACCATTCCGGCCGGGCTTAGTGAAGGGATTTACAAATATCGCATTATTGACACGGGTGATCCTGATAAGAAATCTCTGGAACGCTATTTTAAAGTAATTGAACCCCCTCAGATTTCGGTCAGCCTTCAAGATTCAGTGCTGATCGCAACAAGTGATCAGCAAGTGACCTTTGTCTGGTATTTTCGTGCAAGTGGGGAGGAATTCGGCTCCTATATCGGGAATACTGATTCGGTTTCTATCCCCGGTCCGGGAGAGTTTTGGTTGCAGACGAATTCTAATTGTTGCTCAACTACTATCGATTGGACCACAATAGGAGAATGCAATGGACAGTTGATTTTAGAAGATGAATTTATTTTTGAAACGGAATACCAAATTTGCAATGGAGATAGCCTAGAAGTAGCGGGCAATTATTATCATTTAGAAGGGATTTATAGCGATACGCTTAGTAATGCATTTGGCTGTGATAGCATATTGATTAGTCAGCTTAGCTTTTTTGAAGTAGATAGTACTTATTTAGTTGAAAGCATTTGTTCAAATGAAAGTTATCTGGTCGGCACGTCTATTTATACTACAAGTGGATCTTACATCGATACTTTATTAACTAACAATGGCTGCGATTCTATTATTTTGCTCGATCTTACTGTATTTGAAATTTCTATTCTTCAATTCGATACGGCTATTTGTGAAGGGGATACTTTATGGATTGGAACGAGTGCTTTTTTTGAAAGTGGAAGCTATTCAGAATCACTGATTAACCAATATGGATGCGATAGTATTTTAGACTTTGAGCTAACCGTATTTCCTCAAGGAGAATATTTCCAAAGTGTTGCAATTTGTGAGGGAGAATCCTATTCTTATGGAGAAAATACCTATAGCGAATCCGGATCTTACATCGATTCATTGATCAATCCGATTGGATGTTTAGAAATAATGAATACCGAGTTAATAGTCTATGAAAATCCTGTAGTTTATTTAGGAAATGACACTACTATTTGTGAAGATGATGTATTGTTATTGGATGCAGGAGCAGGATTTACTTCTTATTTATGGAATACGAATGACATTTCTCAGAGCATTAATGTAAATGAAGAAGGAATCTATAGCGTCCTAGTAAGTGATGATAATGAATGTTTTGGAGGCGATTCGATTACTATTTATGTAGAAGTTTGTACTTCAATAAATGAACGAATGGAAGCTTATGGGATCCGTATTTTCCCAAATCCTAACAACGGACTTTTTACAATTGAATCGGCTACTGAAGTAGGAGTTAGGATCTATAATCTCAATGGAATGCTAGTCTATGAGAATGATGAAATTTCATCTGCTAGCCAAATACAATTAGCCGATAGCGGAGTATATCTGATTCATTTTATTTTTGAAACGGATACTATATTGATTTATTCATTGATCGTGAATAATTAGTATTTTAGAGCCTACTAGCCATATTCTATGAAAAAATATTCTGCATTATTTATTTTTTTATTACTCAGTTCATTAACCTATTCTCAATCTTGTCTGCCTGATGGCTTTGTCTTTACCACCCAATCTCAGGTAGATAGTTTTCAAATCAATAATCCGGGATGCACAAGTGTGGAAGGATCAATTACTATTGGTCCGGAAAATAGTTGGGATGAGATCAACATCAGTAATTTAGATTCTTTGATCGTTTTAAACGAGATTCAAGGCGATTTACTTGTCTGGAATAATGATCTATTAGCAAATCTTACTGGATTAGACAATTTAACTAGCGTTGGAGGTGATTTAAAGATCGAAACAAATTCATCGATCGAAAATCTTTTAGGACTGGAAGCATTAACGACAGTTGGAGGGAATCTTCGAATTTATGGTGGAAATTATATCACTAGTTTAGCAGGAATTGAAAACATTTCATCTATTGGTGGAGATCTGACCATAAGTTACAGCAATGCATTGGCTGACATTTCGAGTTTAGCTAACCTTACTAGCATTGGAGGAGCATTAACAGTGCAGAACAATGCTACTTTAGATAATTTAGTAGGACTTGATAATATCGATTATAGCTCGATTGTAAGTTTAACGATCATGAATAATTTAAATCTTTCTAATTGTGCTGTATTGTCGGTCTGCGATTATATCGATTCTGAAAATGCGATCGTGCAAATTTCTAATAATGTGAGTGCTTGTAATAATGAAAGTCAAGTTAGTAATGCATGCATTTCACTTGGTTTGGATGAATATGATATGATTACAAATATTTTGATCTATCCAAATCCTTCAAAAGGACTCATTATAATCTCAGGAGATCCTATAATTGAATCAATTTCAATCTACAATCAAATAGGACAGGAAGTATATTTTGAAAATCAAGTTCAAAATCCTGTAGATGTTTCAAATTTAAAATCAGGAATTTATATTCTTGAATTTAAAGTGAATAAAAAGATGGTGAGAGAGAAATTAGTGATCGAATAGCTTAGGCAGGAAGTGATCTGATCCATTTTAAAGCCTCATCAAAATCAGTGAAAATTTTAGTAGGATTAACAGGCTTATGGTATTTAATAAAAAAGTTGGCTAGTAATTTACTTGGCATGTTATTTACAAGTAAAGCCTGCGCTTTTCTCACTTTAGTTAAGGGAGGATAACTCGCGAAGAAATCACGGGCCTCATTATTCATTCGAATGGTGATCCCTAAGCCATTAGTAATAAAAGGATAAGGAGTTCCGGCGCACAATTCAATAATTAGATTTGCCACTTTTTTTGATTCTTCCAGATCAATGATGCTCATATCTCTAAATTGAATATGAACATAATCTTCTTTAAGTTCTATCTCGGCACTATCACACTTCCTGCTAAATTGACTCATATTCCTTTAAAGATTTTCCTTGATAACAAATAATTAGCTCAACTATTTGATAGTGCGAAATTAGTATATATTCTCTTAAATAAGAACAATTGATCCTTTCAATTGTTAAATTATGATAATACCTTTAGCCCAAATAAAAAGCTGATGTATCAACGAATAATTCGACCCATTTTATTTCAATTTTCACCGGAGTCGATTCATGATTTTATTTTTTCCTCTCTAAAAATTGTACTAAATATTCCAGGAATCCCTTTTCTCACAAAAAAATGTTTTGAAGTAGAAGAGCCTTCATTAAAAAGAACGGTTTTTGGTTTAGAGTTTAAAAACCCTGTAGGTTTGGCTGCCGGTTTTGATAAAGACGCAAAATTATTCAATGAATTAGCCAGTTTTGGATTTGGTTTTATCGAGATCGGAACCTTAACTCCTCTGGCACAACCAGGAAATCCCCAACCGCGATCTTTTCGTTTACCTAAAGATAAAGCCCTGATCAACCGGATGGGTTTTAATAACAATGGTTTGGAGGAAGCGGTAGAACGTCTTAAAAAAAATCATTCCGGAATTCTTATAGGTGGAAATATTGGGAAGAATAAGATCACTCCTAATGATGAAGCAATCGGCGATTATGAAGAAGGATTCTTAGCCTTATTTGATGTTGTAGATTATTTTGTAGTCAATGTGAGTTCTCCTAACACTCCTAATTTAAGGGAATTACAAGAGAAGGAACCTCTATTGAATCTATTGAGTCATTTAATGACTTTAAATTTAAAAAAGAAAAATAAAAAACCCATCTTGTTAAAGATCGCACCTGATCTAAGCAATGAACAACTTGATGATATTATTGACATCGTTATTCAATCTAAAATAGATGGTGTGATTGCAACGAATACGACTATATCGAGAGAAGGTTTAAAGACCGATCATAAAAAAGTAGAACATTTAGGTGCAGGTGGACTAAGTGGAGCGCCATTACGATCTCGATCGACCGAAGTGATCCGATATTTAAAAGAAAAATCGAATGCAGCTTTTCCGGTGATCGGAGTGGGAGGGATCATGTCGGCAAAGGATGCAGTGGAAAAATTAGAAGCTGGAGCAGACCTTATTCAAATTTATACAGGCTTTATTTATGAAGGACCGGGATTGATAAAGAAAATTAATAAAGAGATAATCAGAAAGGGAATATGACAAAGAAATTATTGGTTGCAAGCACATCGACGGTCCATGGAAGTGGATACCTCGAATATCTTAATGACGAGATCCAGAACTTTTTTAATGGGGTGGATGAGATCATTTTCGTTCCCTATGCTCGTCCTGGCGGAATAAGTCATGATGAATACACAAAGCTCGTTAAGGAAAAATTCAATGAATTTGGAATCAAAGTAAAAGGGCTTCATGAAGCTAAAGATCCCATTCATGAATTAAATAATGCAAAGGGAGTCTTTACCGGTGGTGGAAACACTTTTTTACTCTTAAAAACGCTTTATGACCTCTCATTAATAAAGGTTTTAAAAAAGAAAATTGAAAATGGAATGCCCTATATGGGGACGAGCGCAGGGTCTAATATTTTAGGCTTGACGATTGGTACAACGAATGATATGCCGGTGGTATATCCTCCATCTTATGATGCAATTGGAGTTCTTGACTTTAATTTAAATCCTCATTTTCTCGATCCGGATCCAAATTCGACACATAAAGGAGAAACTCGAGACACGAGAATTGGAGAGTTTTTATATTACAATGATATAAAAGTAGTAGGATTAAGAGAAGGAAGCTGGTTAAGGGTTTTAGGAGATAAAATTAGCTTAAAGGGCCCTTTGACCGCTCGTATTTTTATTAAAGGTCAGGAGATTTATGAGTATAAGCCGGGAGTGTTAAGTATTTAATAGGGATAAGCATTACCGAGGGATTCACTACTTTTAACAGACCAAAACAAACCCTAAAATGAAGATCATCGAATGTCCAAGAGATGCTATGCAAGGCTTACATCATTTTGTGAAAACCGAGGATAAGGTGAAGTATATTAATTTATTGCTTCAAATTGGTTTCGATACCATTGATTTTGGGAGTTTTGTTTCTCCATCAGCCATCCCTCAAATGAAAGATACGGCTGAAGTATTGCGAAGTCTAGACCTTAGTAAAACAAAATCTAAATTACTGGCTATTGTAGCAAATGAAAGAGGAGCAAATGATGCATTAGAATTTGATATGATAGATTATTTAGGATTTCCATTTTCTATTTCAGAGACCTTTCAGCAGCGGAATACTAAGAAAAGTATCGATGAGTCATTAGCTCATGTGGAACGCATAAACACTCATTGTGAGAAAAATGGAAAAGAGCTGGTTGTTTATTTATCAATGGCTTTTGGTAATCCCTATGGAGAATTATGGAGTCCGGATATTGCCGCAAAGTGGAGTGAGCGTTTGATCAAGGAAATTGGAATTAAAACACTGGCATTATCAGATACGATAGGGGTTTCGAAACCAGAAAACATTTCTCCCTTATTTTCGCTATTGCTAAATGAGTTTCCTGACGTGGAAATTGGAGCTCATTTACATACGAGTCCCGATCTATGGAAGGAAAAAGTAGAAGCTGCCTGGAATGCCGGTTGCAGAAGATTTGATGGTGCCTTAAAAGGATTTGGCGGTTGTCCTATGGCAGAAGATGAATTAGTTGGAAATATGCCAAGCGAAAATTTGATTCTTTTTGCTGATGAGAAGAAAGTTAAGCTCAATTTAGATACTGAAAAGCTAAATGAAGCGATGCGAATGGCTTCGAGGATAATGGGGTGAAAGGTTAGAAGCTCGAAGCTCGAAGAAAAAAAAGGTCAGAAGCTCGAAGCACGGAGCACGAAAAAATGACATCTATTTAAAAAATTTCCAACAAATAACACAGATAAAACGCAGAAGATCTCATCTTTTCTTTCTCTATGTAACTTTGTGATATTGCTTTTATTTTTTTATTCCGAACTACCGAACTACCGAACTACTGAAGCACTGAACTACTTTTTAAACTTCCCCTTTTCTCAAAGTAATCAAAGTGATCTCAGGCATGATCCCAACACGACCTGGGTAACCAATGTATCCAAAACCTCGATTGACATATAGTTTCTGATCTCCATTTTCATATAAGCCCGCCCATTTTGGATACTTATATTTCACAGGACTCCATTTAATATTCCCTAACTCCACTCCGAATTGCATTCCGTGTGTATGGCCTGATAATGTGAGGTCTACATCAGATTCAGTAGTGATCTGGGCATCCCAGTGAGAGGGATCATGCGACATCAACAATTGAAATTCGTCATTTGAACTTCCTACTAAAGTCTTTTTTAGATCTCCATGTTGTGGAAAAGGAGGGAGGCCCCAGTTTTCAACTCCTGCCAATACAAAAGATTCACCATTTCTTTCAATTCTTCTATTTTCATTTAATAGAATATCGAAGCCCATTTCTTTATGAATTTCGATCAGTCGATCAAGATTTTCTTGTTTTTCTTCCAATGAATTCCAATTCACATAATCGCCATAATCATGATTTCCTAAAATTGAAAATTTTCCCATAGGAGCATTCAGCTCTTTTAGTCTTTCAATCCAAGGTTCAGCTTCTTTTGAAGTATTATTTACAAGGTCACCTGTAAATAAGATCATATCCGGATTAAGATCCTGGATCATTTTTAAACCCACTTCCACTTTATCGAACTCATTAAAAAAGCTACCGATATGAATGTCTGATATATGAACAATTCTAAGTCCGTCGAAAGCTTTAGGCAATGATTTGAAAGTAAAGTCATGATTTTTAACACCAAATTTATATCTGCCTATAAGCATTCCCCATCCAATTGAGATTAAGGGTATACTTGCGATAATGGCTCCTAAATAGGTAATAAATACACCTCTTCCGATCACTTCACCTGCAAGCAATTGTTTTTCAGGTTTAAAAGAAGAAATGATAAAATTGCTTACATCATTGATCAATACAAAACTTATAAAAATCAACTTTGGTACTAGAAACATTAGAAAAATCCCAAATGAGAAGAACACAAATTTAAATGGAACCTCAACCCCAGGAACTCTTGCTTTGATCATTACATAAACCCATATCGCATAAATCGTTAAGCTAATAAACCAGTATACATAATAGATTATTTTTTTCGCACCGACATTACTGTAACTCCGAACCAGATCCTTAATCCCTTTAAATGAATAAAGATCAATGAGTATAAGGATACTTATAAAAATGACCACACTTAGTAAATTCAGGTTTCTCATTTGTTTCTTTTGGGGTTCAAAAATATAATTTTATAAACTTCAATTTTGAATTAAATGTATAAAAGGTAAAATTACAAGATTTGACTAATTGTTATATGTACACTTTCTTAAATTATATTATATTAACAACTTAATTAGATCAAATGAAAAAACCACAACTCTCTTTCTGGCAGATCTGGAATATGAGCTTCGGATTTTTAGGAATTCAATTCGGCTTTGCTTTACAAAATGCAAATGTGAGTCGGATTTTCGAAACCTTAGGAGCAAGCGTTGATGATATTCCAATTTTGTGGGTTGCTGCTCCTTTAACAGGCTTAATTATTCAGCCGATCATCGGTTATTTTAGTGATCGGACATGGAATAAACTTGGTAGGAGGAGACCTTATTTTTTAGTTGGAGCTGTACTCGCCTCAATGGCTTTGATCATTATGCCTAATAGTCCTAGCTTATGGTTTGCAGCTGGAATGTTGTGGATCATGGATGCCTCTATTAATATATCGATGGAGCCATTCAGAGCATTTGTAGGAGATATGCTAAATTCAAAACAACGTAATAAGGGCTTTGCAATGCAGAGTTTTTTTATTGGACTTGGTGCCGTTATCGCATCCTCTTTACCTTACATCTTAACTAATTGGTTTGGAGTATCTCATACCGCTCCAGAGGGAATTATCCCTGATTCTGTCAAATGGTCGTTCTACGCAGGTGGAGCAGTGTTTTTTTTAAGTGTATTGTGGACGGTTATTAGATCAAAAGAATATTCACCCGAAGAATTAGAAGCTTTTGAAGAAGAAGATAATGTTGAAGTAGGTCAATATCATGGTGAATTGAATTCAGATGATGAATTTAAAGCAAATGGTAAAAGGCTTGTAAATAAAGGAGCTCTATTGATCTTAATTGGAGCATTATTGAGTATTTGGTTTTTTAGTTCAGATCTGGAAAAAGAACTTTATATCCTTTCTTTTGGTGTTTTAAGTGCCGGTGTATTAGCGATTATTTCAGGAATGATGCAGCGAAAAGGCAGAAGTACTCTGGGTTTTGTTAGCATCGTTAATGACATTCAGTTTATGCCTAAAACGATGAAACAGCTGGCTATTGTTCAGTTCTTTAGTTGGTTTGCATTATTTGCCATGTGGATCTATACAACACGGGCGGTCACTTCTACTATTTATGGATCGACCGATACAAGTTCTGAATTGTATAATACGGGTGCAGATTGGGTAGGGGTAATGTTTTCATTTTATAGTGTAATCACTTTTTTAATTGCTTTTTTACTTCCCGTACTGGCAAATAAAATTGGAAGAAAAGCAACCCATGCCATCAGTTTAATTCTTGGAGGTTTAGGATTAATTTCTTATTATTTCATTTCCGATCCGATGTATTTATTGTTAAGTATGACTGGAGTGGGTATTGCATGGGCAAGTATTTTATCGATGCCTTATGCGATATTAACCGATTCCTTGCCATCTAATAAAATGGGATATTATATGGGAGTTTTCAATTTCTTTATTGTTATACCTCAGCTAGTTGCCGCTTCAATATTAGGGTTTCTTGTTGTCAATTTTTTTGAAGGTGATGCTATCTATGCTATAATAACCGGAGGAGTTTCGATGATCATCGCAGCGTTCTCAGTCTTTTTTGTTAAGGATAAAAATGATTTTTCTAATTAATTTAACCTTGATTTTTACTTTTTTTTAATCATTTCTAAAAAATGTTAAAAGCCCCTATTAATACATGAACGGTGCTGAACTAATCTAATCTTGAATTACATTTGAAATGTAAAAATTATAAATTAGTGCAGCAGCCCGAAAGCGATCGGGATCGAAGGAATCGCAATTTTGGTTTATAGACGATTATCGAGTTTTTTCTTTTCATTACCACCCTATAAAGAAGACCTTCATGCTGCACTATTTTTTATTTCCCTCTGCAAATTACTCTTCCACTAAACTTTCTGAAGCATTCAGTGTAGGAGTTCTTTTGTTGCTTTTCATATAGGAACAGCCTTTTACAATCCCAATTTTTCGTTTCATCCTCACTTTTGCGGGTTATTTTTGAACTACCGAACTTTATAATAAAAAAAAAAGTGAACACTTTCGTATTCACTTTTCAATTGACTATTTTTTAATGAGAATATTAAAAATCGATATTCGCAAATTTAGCATGAGTTTCAATAAATTCTCTTCGAGGTGGAACTTCATCTCCCATCAACATTGAGAATACCCTGTCTGCTTCTACACCATTATCAATAGTGATCCTTCTAAGTGTTCTTGTTTCAGGATTCATAGTAGTATCCCAAAGTTGTTCTGCATTCATCTCTCCAAGACCTTTGTAACGCTGTACATGCACACTGCTGTCAGAACCGGCTCCTTTCATCTCATCAACAAGCTTATCTCTGATTTCATCGTTCCATGCATATTCCGACTGCTTCCCTTTTTTCACTTGATAAAGTGGAGGAGTAGCAATATAGATATATCCATTCTCGATCATTTCTTTCATATGTCGGAAGAAAAAAGTAAGAATTAAAGTCTCAATATGCGAACCATCGACGTCGGCATCACACATGATGATCACTTTATGATAACGTAATTTCTCTATATTGAGTTCTCTGGAATCATTTTCCGTTCCAACCCTAACTCCAAGTGCTGTATAAATGTTTTTTATCTCTTCGTTTTCAAAAACTTTATGATTCATGGCTTTCTCAACGTTCAGAATCTTACCTCTTAATGGCATGATTGCTTGAAAAAGTCGATCACGACCTTGTTTAGCAGTTCCACCCGCGGAATCTCCCTCAACGAGATAAATTTCACAATTCACAGGATCTTTATCCGAGCAATCGGCTAATTTTCCTGGAAGTCCACCACCGGTAAGCACATTCTTACGTTGCACCATTTCACGGGCTTTACGCGCTGCATGTCGTGCCTGTGCGGCCAGAATCACTTTATTTACAATTAATCGTGCATCATTTGGGTGCTCCTCTAAATAATTAGTAAGCATTTCAGATACTGCCTGACTTACTGCCGGAGACACATCTCTGTTTCCTAATTTTGTTTTTGTTTGCCCTTCAAATTGAGGTTCCTGTACTTTTACTGAAATAATAGCAGTTAAACCTTCACGAAAGTCATCTCCTGCGATCTCAAATTTTAATTTGTTAAGCATTCCACTATCATCCGCATATTTTTTAAGGGTTGTAGTCAATCCTCTTCTAAATCCGGCTAAGTGAGTACCACCTTCGTGTGTGTTGATATTATTTACGTAAGAGTGAATGTTTTCTGTAAAAGAAGTATTGTAGATCATTGCAACTTCAACAGGGATCCCATTTTTTTCTCCTTCCATATAGATCGATTCGCCGATTAATGGTGGACGAGTATCATCTAAAAATTCAACAAATTCTTTTAATCCACCTTCCGAATAGTAATCAACTGAATAAAAACTTCCGTCTTCATTTACTTGTCTTCGATCGGTAAGTGAAATTCGAACTTTCTTATTCAAATAAGCTAATTCACGCATCCTTACCGATAATGTTTCAAAACTATAATCGGATACTTCAAAAATACTGTCATCAGGAGTGAAAGTAACTGTTGTTCCGGTAAGTTTACTATCTCCAATGGCTCTTACAGCATACATTGGTTTTCCTTTCTCATATTCCTGTTCGAATATTTTCCCCTCTCTTCTTACTTCAACTCTAAGATGTTTTGAAAGTGCATTTACACAAGATACCCCAACTCCGTGAAGTCCTCCGGATACTTTATAGGTATCTTTGTCAAATTTTCCACCTGCATGCAAAACAGTCATTACTACTTCTAATGCAGATCTTTTTTCCTTTTCATGGATCCCTGTAGGTATTCCACGTCCATTATCAACGGTAGTTATAGAATTATCTTCATTTATTGTAATTTGAATAGAATCACAATAGCCTGCAAGTGCCTCATCAATAGAGTTATCAACGACTTCGTATACTAGATGATGAAGTCCTCTAACTCCAATATCTCCGATATACATTGCGGGTCTTTTTCTTACTGCTTCGAGTCCTTCTAATACCTGAATATTACCGGCCGAATATTGGTCCATTTTGGGTTGATTTTCTTTTTGATCGCTCATTCTAATTTCCTTAATTTACTAAGTAACAAAAATAGCATAAAACCCCTAGTAATAAAGGGAATGAAGCATTATTACCACTCTTTTTTTCACAAGTAATTAACAGTATTTTTTTAAAAAGAATATGTAGCTCCGATCATAGCAAAAAAGGGCTGCACTTGATAGAGATACCAGGTGTCGTATTTCACAGAAAACAAGTTGTTTAAATTGATAAAACCCGATAATCTCTGTGTATATCGATATTCAAAATTTAAGCTCGCATCGATGTAGCCTTTCATATCGACCACATATATTCCTTGATCCGGTATAATACCCTCAACCGGAGTCAATGATGCCGCTTTTCTTTTCCCGATATAATAGAACCCTAGGCCAACTAAAAACTTATCAGATAAATTATAATCAATACTTAGATCGATCTTCATATTGGGTTTCTGCCAGGCATATAATTCATTATTGCTTTGATAGGAATAAAAATTACCGGTCAAACTCACATTCAGCTTTTCTAAATGACTGTATTTTACTCCGGCAGAGATGGTATTTACTTTAACTTTATCATAGCGAATATTAAAGCGGTTTTGATAACTATAAGTAGTGTCATTTACAAAGAGGGCCATATCACCAATCTCTTTATAACTGTAATTGACATCAAAGGTTATTTTTTTAGTTATTTTCCCTTTTAAGCCTAAATAAATATAAATTTTCTGATTCGTATTTTTTATGCTTGCTGAAGAAATAACATAAGGGTTTTCAATAAAAAATTCACCAAATGTTTTCTTTTGAATTTCTCCATTTAGTCCAAAATAGGGAATAAAGAGTTTATCGAATAATTCATAATAGGCCTCTGCTCGCGGATAAAAATGAAATGTAGTATTATCAAAATACATATTTACACCGGCCAGTACTTTCCATTTATCACCATGAAGATCCACCGCCGGATTGATACCCACTATTGTATTTGTTCGGGTATTTGCAGTAAGCGAATCATTGATCGGTATTCCTAATGTAGAAGTTAAGGCGTTTGTAGTGCTATAATCAACAACATAGCCCAGATCATAATACTGATTTAAATAGGTGCCTAAAATATGGCCGTCAACACTTGCTCTATGCTCCGTTGTCTGATAATGATCCTGTAAATACTTATAACGTGCATTAGCTATATAGTTTATTTTAGAAGTGTCTCTAAAAAAACTGCGCATCGACATTTGTATTTCTCCACTATTTACTTTTTGTGCAATTTGATCTTTTGTTAAAAAGGGCTCTATATTCTCATTTGCACCATAATAATGAACATTGTTGTTTATATATCCGGCATTTAATGTAATAGACGATTTTTTTAAATAACGTGTCGCCCAAAGTGATACATTTGAATTCCCCCAAGCGGAAGAGGGAACGTCTTTTATTCCTCCTTGTCCGGAAAAATGCTTCGCTTCAAAACCATAATTCCAGTTCCTATTCCGAATGCTATTAAAAAAGAATTCTACTTTCGGTGTGGTATAAACTCCAAACGCACCTAATGCATAGGCCCTGTAATACTTTGGGAGTGGATCCACAATTTTTAAACTGGCGGGTTTTAAAGGTTCAACTTCAAATTCCGTTGAGCCTTTCATTGGACTTACCATAAAATTTAAAGTGGTAATTTCCATAACACTATCCCTAGTAACAGGATTAGAGCTAAATTTAAAGGCATCTTTTAAAGTTAAACTTCTGTTTCCGATACTGATCACTTCTCCCAAATCTAATGGATCGGTATCATCTTGTGCGATCATTCTAAAATGAAATAAAAAACTTATTCCGATCAATAGAACAATGGATTTCGAAAGGGCTGATCTCTTATTCATCTTTATCATTTATTGAATCGCTTTGTAAAATTTCAATTTCTTCTAATTCTTGGATTTCATTACTAATACTGTCAGTAGCTGCAGGCTTAACAAAGTCAATTTCCATTTCCACTTCTTCCACATTATTTTCATCTACCTCTTTTTGGATCAGGTCATCCAGTTTTTGCTGTGCGATCGCTACCAGTTCGGCACCTTTATGATGATCGATCACACTTTGCCACGTAGCTTTTGCCTGGAATGGATCGTCTATACTTACATAAACATCTCCCAATAAAATAAATCCTCTTGCTCGCCATTCGGGAAATGAGCCGAAGTTTTGTAATAAAAAGTAAAGTGCTGCCTCTGCTTCAGTATAATTTCCATCCTCATAATATAAGAGTGCTTTTAAGTAGGATAGCTCAGCAGTGGTTTCACCTCTTAAATTATAATTTGCCCGATTAATTAATGCTAAGGCTTTGGTCTTTTCACCTAATTTTAAATAAGAATTAGCTTCATATAACAGTGCTTTTTGTCTTTCATTATCTTGTCTTTTTTCATCTGATATTACTGCTTCAGCCCACTGTATAACCTTTAGATATTCTTCTTTTTCATAAGCTGTTTTTATCAGATAATCTAAAGCCTCACTTTGATATTGTTTATTTCCTGATGACTGATAAAGGAGTTGATAATAAGAATACATTTTATCTGTCTTACCCATTTCACGCGACAGTTTAGCCGACATATAAAGTGCATTTTCATAATAAGGATTTCCCGGTTGCTCCAATAAATATTCAAATTGAGTTAATGCTGAATCTCTTTCATCCATTCTTACGTGACAATCTGCTTTATAATAATGTGCATTTTGACGAAAACGGCCATTTGGGAAGCCATTTAAATAATGACCTAAAAGGAATGAAGATCGTTCATACTTTCCATTTAGGTAACTTTCCTCAGCCTCTTCGAAATTTGCCGCATCCACATCTTCTTCTGAAATTCCTGCATAACCGCTTTCTTTAGCAAGTCGTGTAAAGGTTGCCAGATCAACTTCTTTTAAACTGATAAGGGCTTCATTCGATGCTTTTGAGTTGGGGTAATTTTCAAACACGTACAAAAAGGCATCTCTGGAAGCATCATCATCATGTAACTTGATGTAAATTAATCCTCGTTTCAAATAAGTATTGGCAATGAGATTACTGTTTGGATAATTTTGCTCTAGTTCTTCTAATACCTCCAAGGCCATTTGATAGTTTTTAACATCGAAATAACTGTCGGCTATTTCAAATAAGGCCTGTGGTCGATAAACAGATTCAGGTACTTCTTCAATCAAACGATAAAGAAAATCGATCTTATTATCTGTTTTCCCTAAATATCCTTGACACATTGCAATTTGGTAAAGGGCATAATCTTTATCGAAATCTGATTTAGAAATAGAGCTTGAAAAATAGCTGATCGATTGATCATATTTCTTTTGAAGGAAGTAAATATCACCAATACGTTGCTCTGCATCAGCGATAAGTTTTACGTTTTTTCCCTTATCGAAGTGAATAAATTGAAAATAATTCTCGAGGGCTTTCTCGTAGGCTTTCAATTTTAGCTGAGAATAGGCTTGTCCATAATAGCCTCTTGAAAAATATTCACTTTGGTAAGATTGGGGAGCTGCAAAAAACTTTGAATAAGATTCGATCGCTCCTCTATAATTCTTCTTTTTAAATTTTAATTCGCCTAACCAGAAATAGGATTCAGCTAGCGTAACTTTTTCAAAATCATATTTTGATACGTTTTGAAACCACCTGATTGCCTCATCATAATTTTTTTGCTGAAAATATTCAACTGCTATATTGTAAACCGCTATTTGATAAGCTGATTTTACTTTATAATCAGGATTTGGAATTTTATCAATTACTGCAAGTGCAGACTGATAATTCTTCGTTTTCATATATACATTTACAAGGAAAATATAAGCTTCTTGTTTTTTCTCAGAATGAGGATAAGTGTCTAAATATTTCTCGAAGGCCTGGATAGCCTCATCATAGGGATCGAAAGATAATTGGTAAGATAATTTCGCATAATTAAAAAAGGCTTCTTCTTTTATCGTGGGGTCAAAATCAAATGAACTGGCACTTTTAAAAGCATTTTGCGCATTTTTGAATTTCTCGAGTTTTAAATAACAATCCCCCATATTCAAGAGAGCGACTTGGCTTAGCTCGTCTTTTTCATTTATTACTCTATTAAATTGAGTAATAGCAAGATCATAATCGCCTGTTTTATATAAACTATATCCATATGCATAATAATCATCGCGAGTCACGCTTGACGGAGATTCAAAATAAGTAGAAAAATAATCGACTGATTTTTGATAATTGGCTTCGTAATAATAGGCCTCTGCCAGCAATCTCGACATTTCATTTTTTCTATTGGTCTCTACCTTTTCCATCCAGGGTTCAGCATATTCGATCAGGTCTTTATATCGCTTTTGAAGAAAATAGATCTGAGAAATATAGTAGGGGATAAGCTCAGAAAATCCTTCCTGGTCTTCTAATAAAAGAAAACGCTCTAATGCCATCTCATAATGTTTTTCAGAGTAATCGATAAATGCGGTGTAATAAAGGGCAGGATAATAAAATGGATCCGATTCAATAAGATTATGGCTAAAACTCAATTGAGCTTCTTTATACTTATCGGTTTTGAATAAACTAAATCCTTTGTAGTAATAATAATCTGCAAGATCATTTTCCGGAATTCCTTTTAGGTCTATTTTATCAAACCATTCAAGCGTATTTTCATAATTTTTCCGCTCAAATTGATATTTTCCCATTAAAAAATAGACCAGATCATCTCTGGAATCTTCAGGATGTAACTCCAAAAAGCGGCGAAATCTAAATTCGGCATCTTTATTATAAAGCTTTAAAGCACAATAGGCAGCGTAAAAATGACAATCAGTCCATCTTTGACTATTGTTTTCTTCATATAAGTGCTCAGCTTCAATAAAATATTTTTGAGCTGCGGCATATTTCTCTTTATTCCACAAGTCCATGGCTGTAAGCCAGGTCAGCTCAGGGTCTAGCTGTTGCTTCGGTTGCTGAGCTATGACAGAACTTCCATTAAGGCTACTAAAAAAAAGGAAAATGTATACTATATAATTTCTTATTTGCATGGTCAGAATATAACTTGGTTAAAAGTAAAATCAACTGTGGATGTAAATGGGAATTCGTTGTCTAATTTTCAACGTTGTTTTGTTAAAACTTTAGCCTATAATCGCTTACTTTTAAATGTGTGTTGTTTATTTTCGGAATACCTTTACTAAACGAATAGATTTACATTTCATTGTGATATAGAATATGGAAAAAATAGCAGTTGTAACGATTGAAAATGCTAAGATCATCAATAATGATAGTACCATTTTGAATGATGTGAATTTACGTATTGATAAAGGTGAATTTGTTTATCTCATAGGGAAAACGGGGAGTGGTAAAAGTAGTTTGCTTAAAACACTTTATGGTGAATTGAAAATAATTAACGGAAGTGGGACGGTTTGCAGCTTCAATCTGGAAAAACTAAAGCGAAGTGAAATACCTTATTTAAGGAGAAAATTAGGAATTGTTTTTCAGGATTTTGAGTTATTGACAGATCGATCGGTCTATGAAAATTTATATTTTGTTCTTAAAGCGACGGGATGGAAGGATAAAAAATTAATGGATGCCAGAATACTCGAAGTGCTTGATCATGTTGAATTAGGAAATAAAGGTTATAAAATGCCTCATGAACTTTCCGGAGGAGAGCAGCAGAGGGTGGTTATATCTAGAGCTTTATTAAATGATCCAGAGTTAATACTTGCCGATGAGCCAACTGGAAACCTCGATCCGGAAACCTCTAAAAATATATTGGCTTTATTACAAAAAATAGCAAAAGAAGGAACGAGTATTTTAATGGCGACTCATGATTATTCGGTTATGGATCAATTTCCTTCCCGAACTATTCGATGCGAAGATCAAAAAGTTAAAGAGCTTGATGTAAAGACGAACAAAGTAGTTTGATTTCATCTAATTATATATTCATACCTTGAATTAAAATTAAACTCTCCAAATGCAGCGGAAATTTGTTGTTAATCTTGCATTATTACTATTTCTGAATCTGCTTATAAAACCTTTTTACATAATTGGAATTGATGCCGAAGTCCAAAATCAAGTGGGCGCTGAAGCTTATGGGATGTATTTTTCTATTTTCAGTTTTTCTTTTCTTTTCAATATTTTGCTGGATCTTGGAATAACGAATTTCAACACTAAAAACATAGCTCAAAATGAGCATCTTCTCAATAAACATCTTGCCGGGATCTTATCCTTAAAATTTGTTCTTATTGGCTTTTATTTTCTATTTAGTTTCTTTCTAGGCTTTATTATAGGTTATGATAAGATTCAACTTCAAATGCTTTTGATCTTACTTGTAAACCAATCGATTGTTTCTCTTATTCTCTATTTCAGATCGAATCTATCCGGATTACATTTATTCAAACGCGATAGTTTTATATCTGTTCTGGATCGTATTCTTCTGATCTTTTTCATGTCGGTTTTACTATGGGGGCATGTAACGAATAAACCCTTTCAGATCGAATGGTTCATATTAGCTCAAACCGGTTCATATGCGATCACGGCATTAGTGGCCTTTTTGATGATACGGAAGCGATCAAATAGCTTAAAACTTAAATTAAAAGGCAGCTTTTCTTTAATGATACTTAAAAAGAGTATTCCCTTTGCCTTATTGGTATTAATGATGACTTTCTATTACCGGATCGACATTGTAATGCTTGAACGAATGTTGCCAAATGGAAAAGAGCAAGCAGGAATTTATGCGATGGGTTATCGCTTTTTTGAGGCAGCAAATAATCTTTCTTATTTATTTGCCGTACTGCTTTTACCTCTTTTTAGTAGAATGATCAAGAAAAAGGAAAGCGTTGAAAACCTTGTTGCATTGGCATTTAGAATTTTAATTTCAGGAGCGATTTTTATTGCTTTAGTCTCTTGGTTCTATGGTTATGAAATATTAAATCTTCGCTATACTCTTCATGTCGAAGAAGCGACTATGCCATTTCAAGTCCTGATGTTTTGTTTTATAGCAATCGCGAGTAATTATATTTTCGGAACTCTATTAACTGCAAATGGAAATTTAAAAACGCTAAATATTATTGCTTTTAGCGGAATGATGATCAATATCATTCTCAATTTCATACTTATTCCGAAATATATGGTTTTGGGTTCTGCAGTAGCAAGTTTGATCACTCAGATCTTTACTTCTTTGGTTCAGTTTATTTATGCAACGATCAATTTCAAATTTCACTTCAATAAAAAACTGATAATTCAATTTAGTGCATTTTTAATATTTATGGTTTCTGCAATGCTATTTCTCGAAACGACAAGTTTCTCTGTATGGACCCAACTTGGATTCTCATTTATATCATTTCTGGTTTTAGTAATTCTATTTGGAATATTAAGCCCAAAATCCTTTAAAACTTTACTAAAACAATCTAATTAGCTAGGAAGTAATATTCTTTATTTGAGCTAAAAAGCTGACTAAAAGCATCATAGTCGAGTGCATTTTTCTCAGAAAGCCAATCAGAAAGGGTGTAGATCTTTAATCCGGCTTCTTCTACTAAAAGAGTATAGATATCTTTTGGAGTAGTATTATAAAAATCACTGGCACCTAAGCCAAATTCAAAGATAACAAGCGCTTTATTTTTTTTAATGGTATTTATACTGCCTTGAAGTACGCCTAGTTCGGCCCCTTCAACATCAATTTTGATCAGGTCTATTTTTGCTTCTGCAGGGATTAATGAGTCAAGTGTGCAAAGTTCAACTTCAATTTCTTCAATATCCGGATTTTCAACAGCGTATTTACGTTTTTTCAAACCACTATATGCAGGCGCATTTTTAACAAAATGAAAGGTAGCATTCCCTTTTTTATTCGAAAGGGCATAAGGAAAAGCATTCACCTTATCTCCGTATTTCGATTTAATTTGATCATAAAGCGCAGGAATAGGTTCGAAAGCATAATGTTCTCCTTTCGGAGCGTACTTTAAAATCAGATCTAGGATTTCCCCTTTATGACATCCAACATCAATGCAATTTGAATCGCTTTTCAAATAACGCTTCATCACCTTATTTGTCAAACGATCGTATTCTAAATTTTTGGTAAGATCTAGATGTAAATAATTTAAAGTTGAACGGATTAGATCCTTAAAATTCATGCTATTCGTTTAAAACGCTTTTTCTTTTGTGAGGGCAAAAATAGTTTATTTGCCTTTATTCAAAACATGTAAATTAATATTGATGCTTTTCTTTTTGATCTTTATTCTCTAATAATTTAAATCCTAAATTGTTCGTGCCTTGTTTGATTAATAAAATCATTATCTTGATTGTCCAGAGCCCTTTTAATTTCATACATTTGGCGCAATTTTAATAAATTTTTAAAATGAATAGCGAATTCTCTTTCACCTCTTTAATGCAATTAGTAAAAAGAAATTTTAAACTCTTAGCCGTTCTGGCAATTGTATCAGCATTAGCAGGAGCTTTCTTTTCCGGACCAACTTTTATTAAGCCAAAGTATAAATCAACCATGGCTGTATTTCCTTTAAATATTGTTCCTGTAAGTATTGAATCCGAAACTGAGCAGGTACAACAATTTTTCCTTGCAACTTCAATCAAAGATTCTGTAATCAAGAATTTCGATTTATACAAGCATTGGGAGATTGATGAAGAAGGTGATAAAGCAGCCTATTGGATGGATCTGGAATACCAATCAAATGTTAGTATATCAAGGAGTCAATATGAATCTGTTGTTATTAAAGTAATGGACTATAGCCCCGACACTGCCAAATTGATGGCAGATGAAATACTTAAGCAGTATAATATTTTAGTTCAACGTTTTTGGAGGTCAAAAGGTGAAGAATATATGATTGCTGCGAGTAGGGCCCTAGAGAAAAGATCAAAGTATATTGACTCGCTCCAACAACGACTTGAGGTGATCTCGAAAGAGTATGGCGTGATAGAATATGAAATGCAAACCAAGGAAGTAACAAAAAGTTACTATGAAATGCTAAGAGGCGGTGCAAATGATGCCAAAATGAAAGAGGTTTCTTTGATGTTAGATAATCTAAAAAATTATGGTCCGGAGTTTTTGAAAATATCCACTTTATTAAAAGAATATATGTTTTTCTATTCTCAGTGGGTCGACAAAAGGGATAATTTTTATTTTGAAACCCAAGCGGATCTGCGTTTTTATAATTTGGTTGAGGAAGCAAAAGTGGCAGTAAAGAAAAGTTATCCTGTTCGATGGGTAATAGTACTTTCTACGGTTTTAGCTACTTTGTTCTTAGCACTTATTCTACTTGCTCAATTTGACAGACCAAAATCTTGAATCTTAGTTTAAAGAAATATTTCATATTTGCTGTCAGTATCATTTTTCTGGCCGTTAATCTGTATTTAATGACCAAGGATAAGTACTTTGGATTTATCATTCCTGCAGCTTGGTTGGTTTTATGGTCAGCAATTTATGCCTACGATAAACTTTGGCTTTTTGCTGCTTTTTTTGTTCCCTTATCTGTTAATTTTGAAACACCTATTGGTGCTCTCTTCGTACCGACTGAGCCTATTATTTTTGGTCTTATGTTTATCTTCTTTTTAAAAGAAGCTTTGGATAGAAATATCGACAATAAAATACTGAGGCACCCTATTTCAATTCTCATTTATATCTATTTATCCTGGATGCTGATCACTACGATCACTAGTACGCTTCCTTTGGTGTCGATTAAATTTATGATTACCAAGCTATGGTTTATCTCGGTATTCTACTTTATGGGAATTTCAATTTTCAAGTTCCAAAAGAATATTTATCGCTTTTTATACCTAATGATAATAAGTATGGCGATCGCGGTTGTTTATACTATTGTTACTCATGCAAATAATGGTTTTTCCAAAGAAGCTGCACATTGGGTAATGTTTCCATTTTTTAAAGATCATACTGTCTACGGAGCTGTTTTGTCAATGTTTATACCCATAGGTGTCGCTTTTTTATTTTTAAAGAATGTATCAAAATTTCAAAAAGGGATCATCATCATTATTAATGTTCTCTTTTTTGCAGGAATTATTTTATCCTATACAAGAGCCGCATGGCTTAGTTTAATCCTTGCAGTTGGAATATTGATCCTTGTATTATTGAAGATTAATTTTAAAACAGTCGGATTAACATTAGTATCGTTAATTCTTATCTTTTTTATGTATCAGGATCAGATTATTTATTCCTTAAGTAAGAATACACAGGATAGTTCTGAAAATTTCATGGAGAATATCCAGTCAATGTCGAATATTTCGTCTGATGCATCCAATTTGGAAAGGTTAAATAGATGGAATTCAGCAATTAAAATGTATGAACAAAAACCATTTATTGGTTTTGGTCCGGGAACTTATCAGTTTCAATATGGTGTTTTTCAAAAGTATGCTGAGACTACGATTATTTCTACCAATGATGGAAGTATGGGTAATGCTCATAGTGAGTATTTAGGTCCTTTAGCTGAACAAGGTTTATTTGGGATGCTATTTTTTATTTTCATTGTTGTTGGGTTTTCGATCTTCGCATTGAATCTGCATCGAAAAATGCCAAAAGGAGATATGAAAGTAATTGTATTAGCTTCTTATTTAGGATTGTTCACCTACTTTACACATGGAATTTTAAATAATTACCTGGATACCGACAAAGCAAGTGTTCCCTTTTGGGGTTTTATGGCAATTGTTGTTAGTATTGGTTTATATCACCAAAATTCTGGAAATTTAAAATTAGGCTTTACTGAAAACAAAGAGTAAGCAGAGCAAAATCATCGTGATCTTCCATTTCCCCTTTAAATTCTTTAATGCTGCTTAGTAAAGCATCATTGGTTGTCTTTGCAGAATCACTGGAATTATTTCTAAAAATTTGTTGCAGTCGCTCTTCGCCGTACCATTCATTCTTTTCATTGATCGTTTCTGTAATACCGTCGGTATAACATAATATCATATTGTCAGTTTTCAAAACAATTGATCCTACATTCACTGTAGGAAGTAAGCGAACCATTCCTAAACCAGTTGTTCCTTTTTTAAGCTCAATAATCTCATCATTCTGAAGAAGGAGCGGTGGATTGTGTCCTGCATTAACATACTCTAATAGGCGAGTGTCAAAATTAAATTCACCGATAAAGAAAGTAATAAAGCGATCTCCTTTTGATAGTTGATCGATCTCGTTATGCAATTTATCTATTAGCTCAGCTAATCTTAAGTCGGTGTTTTTTAATAAAGAATGAAGTTTAGCTTGAAAATTCGACATAAAAATAGCGGCGGAGATCCCTTTTCCGGACACATCGGCCATACAAAAAACAATACGGCTTTCATCAACGAAATAATCATAATAATCACCTCCAATAAGATGATGTGGATGATAATGTGCATTAAGATTTATCCGTTTATTTGAAAAGTCATTTGCCGGGATCAATGAATTTTGCATTTCTGCTGCCAGCTCCATTTCACGATTCAAGCGCTCTTTTTCGATCTCTTCTTTATGAAGCCGTTTATTTACAATCGCTACCGAAATTAAATTCGCAAGCGTTTGAATAAAATTCATATGTTTAATAATAGGACTAATACCTATTTTTTCTTCTGCGTCAGCGAGAAATAGCAAGGAAAGTAATTTTCCATGATGATGAACCGGAATTAAAATTTCAAAAGGTTCATTAATTCCTTTTATTGTAAAATCACTAACGCTGATGTCTTTTGCTTCATTATACAATTGAAAATCTTCAACATCAGCTTGTCCGCTCACTCCAAGTGAACCCAAAAGTTCCCAATTTTTATTGGCTGCAGAGAAAAAGATAATTTGACCGATATCTAATTTATCTTTTAAAAAATCAATAAATAAATTAAGTAAGGCTTCAGTCTCGAGGTTTTCATTGATAGCAGTAGAGATGTCTTTTATCCAACTTAATTTAAAATCCTTTAATTCTAATTTCTGTTCTAGCCTTG
>JAHECK010000039.1 GCA_024641785.1 Flavobacteriales bacterium
TTTTTTAAATCTAGCTTGGAAAAATCTTAAATATTCAGGTTCATAAACCATTTCAAGACCTTTGATCTCATCTCTGTTTTCATAAACTTCGCATACCGACTCACAAATTACGTCCATATGCGATTGTGTATATACTCTTCGGGGAATAGTCAATCGAACCAGTTCTAATTTTGGATATCGATTTTCACCAGTAACAGGGTCTCTACCTGATGAAACAACTCCTCTTTCCATTGTTCTCACACCCGAGTCGATATAAATTTCGGCGGCTAAAGCCTGTGCGGGAAATTTATCCTGAGAAACATGAGGTAAAAATTTCTTTGCATCCAAGAAAACTCCGTGTGTTCCAATCGGTAAAACAACGGGGACACCTGCTTTGATCAGTTTAGCGCCTAAATAGTGCACTTGTCCTACTCGAGCGCGCATATGTGCGTCATCGACTGATTCAACAATACCTATTGCCATGGCTTCCATATCTCTTCCGGCCATTCCACCATAGGTATGTAAACCCTCATAAACCACTACTAGATTCATGGCTTTTTCATAAAGTTTAGGATCATTCAATGCAAGGAAACCACCGATGTTAACAAGCGCATCTTTCTTTGCACTCATTGTAGCACCGTCGGTAAGCATACAGATCTCTTTAGTGATCTCGGCTACACTTTTGTTTAAGAAGCCTTCTTCGTATTGCTGGATCATAAAAGCATTTTCTGCGACCCTGGTCATATCATGAATGATCGGAATACCATATTTAGTGGTAAGGGCCCGAACTGCTTTTAGATTTTTCATTGAAATGGGCTGTCCGCCGGCCATATTTACGGTGGTAGCAATCGAAATATATGGAATCCGTTCCTTACCATATTTTATAATGATATCTTCAAGTTTCTTAAGATCTACATCCCCTTTAAAGGCATATAAACTTTCAGGATCATGAGCTTCCGGAATAATAATATCCATGAATTCACCACCGGCCAGTTCTTGATGAAGTCGGGTAGTGGTAAAATACATATTACCAGGAACGATATCATCCTTTTTAATCATGATCTGTGAGATCAGATTTTCTGCGCCACGGCCCTGATGGGTTGGAACAACATGCTTGTAACCATAATATTTCTGAATGGTTTCTTCGAGATGATAAAAATTTCGGCTACCTGCATAAGCTTCATCGCCCATCATCATTCCTGCCCACTGTCGATCGCTCATTGCAGAAGTCCCACTATCTGTTAAAAGATCGATATACACATCATCGGATTTCAATAAGAATGTATTGTATCCTGCTTCCTCAATCGCATTAATTCGTTCTGATTTTTCCTTTATGAAAACGGGTTCAACCATTTTAATTTTATAAGGTTCTGCCCAAGATCTGTTCTTTATCATTTTACTTATTTTTTTAGCAATGATAGAGGGATTAAAGGATATAAATTATGATATGAATCAGTTAGAAAGCTCATATATATTATCCTAACTTTTAAGTCGAAAGATGTTTTTTTTTAATAAAAAGAGTGTAAAGGGAAATGAAAGGAAGTTTTCGAGTATTTTTACATAACAAGAATAATTATCATGAAAAAGATCATCGTTTTACTAGTTTTATTAGCAACAGTACCCCTTATTTCATTAGAGAGTTGTTCAAAAACGGCTTATTATGATGCTACAGTTGTTGCTGATGGTGATGAAAATGTGGATGGATGTGGCTGGTTACTTTCGATTGAAGGAGTTTTGTATTATCCAGTAGGGTTAGCGGAAAATGATAGGGTCGATGGAAAAAAGATTACGATTCAATATACTGTTGGTGCGATTCCTCATGTTTGTATTAACAATGAATCTTACTCGGTCGCTACTATTACAAAGTATCTTAATTGATCAACTGATCTAAGCTATTAGAGCATTTAAAGTGTTTCTCCGGACAGTAAGCTTTTCCATGAAGTCCACAAGGACGACAAGTTAGGTTTTCTTTAGACTCAATAATTTTAGCATTATCTGACAAAGGTCCAAATCCAAAAGAGGGTAGGGTTGAACAATAGATCGCGGTAGTAGGAGCATTCATTGAGGAAGAAATATGCATAGGTGCAGAATCATTTACGAAATTCATTTTCGAATCCCGCATTAAAGAAGCCGATTCCATAAATGAAAGCTTTCCAGCTAAATTGATAGCGTTTTGGCAATTTGCTTCTATTCTAATCTCTTCACACGCATTAAAATCATCCGGTGCCCCTAATAAATAGATAAACTCATCTTTATTTGCTGCTAAATTTTGAATTAATCCGATCCAGTTTTCCTTTGGCCATTGCTTTGTAAACCAAACCGAAGTTGGAGCGAGGCATTGATAAGCCTTCGTTTTATACTTCAAGCAAGAATCATCTTCTTTTTCAGTTGGATAAAGCCGTGGTCTTTTTGCTTTTTCAGTATAAAAAGGGGAAAGTAATTGCGCATTCCGGTCGGTCTCATGAATTCCGCTACTTGTATCGAATTCAAAGGATTTTGAATAAAAAAGAGATAGTGGATTGGAGCTGAAACCTTGTTTTATCTTAGCAGATGATAATGCGGTGATCAGGCCCGTCGCGAAAAAGCGTTGCACATTAAAAACAGCTTCATACTTTGATCTGCGGATCTTTTTAATAAGCCTTAATAAATTGAAATACTTCTTTTTTTTCTTCTCCCAGATAAGTACTTCGTTAATCAATGGATTCGTTAGAAATAAAGACTCATTTCCTTTTCTAACTAATATATCGATCAATGAATTAGGATACTTGGATGCCCAACTTTCGATCATTGAACTTGCTAAGATGGCGTCACCAATAAAAGCTGTTTGAATAATTAATATTTTACGAGGTATTTCTTGCATTAAACTGCCACGTTATATTCCCTCAGGGCATCATTCAGTGAGGTTTTCTTATCTGTACTTTCTTTTCTTTTTCCAATAATCAAAGCACAGGGTACTTGAAAGTCACCTGCAGGAAATCGTTTTGTATATGTGCCCGGAATAACAACTGATCGAGCAGGAACAAATCCAGTATATGAAATACTCTCATCACCACTTACATCTATAATTTTGGTTGACATTGTCAATACAACATTTGCCCCAAGAACAGCTTCTTTTTCAATTTTTACGCCTTCAACGACGATGCATCTTGAACCGATAAAAGCGCCATCTTCAATAATAACAGGAGCTGCCTGAACAGGTTCCAATACTCCTCCTATGCCCACACCACCGCTTAAGTGTACATTTTTACCTATTTGAGCGCATGAACCAACGGTAGCCCAGGTATCTATCATGCTACCGCTATCGACATAAGCGCCAATATTTACATAGGATGGCATTAAAATAACATCCGGCGCGAGGTAAGCGCCATATCTAGCTACAGCATTAGGTACGACTCGAACGCCAAGTTCTTTATAATTTTTCTTTAGAGGAATCTTATCATGATATTCGAATGGACCGACTTCGATCGTTTCCATTTTTCTTATGGGAAAATACATGATAACGGCCTTTTTCACCCATTCATTCACTTTCCATCCATCATTAGTAGGCTCAGCTACACGTATTTCCCCTCGATCTAATTGAAATATTATTTTTTCTATGGCTTCTATTACCTTAGTTTCTTTTAACATTTCTCTATTATCCCAAACTTGTTCAATAAGATCTCTCATTTTTAATAGATTTATTACAAATATAGAGTAAGCTTTGCTGATATAAAGTAAATCTCTTTTCTTTAACAAATATGAGTAAAATTGTCGCTATTGATTATGGTCGAAAAAGAGTTGGACTCGCAGCTACTGACGATCTGCAGCTTATCGCATCCGGATTGACAACGGTTCATTCTTCCGAATTGATCTTTTTTCTTGAAAATTATGTAAAGAATAATGAAGTAGAAATTTTTGTTGTTGGAGAACCTAAAAATTTAGACAATACGCCATCCGAATTTGCAGAAGGAACCGATAATTTTGTAAAAAATTTAAGAAAACGATTTAAAGAGATAAAGGTCGTTAGAGTGGATGAGCGATTTACTTCTAAAATGGCTTTTCAAACAATGATCGATAGTGGTTTAAAAAAGAAAGCCCGAAGAAATAAAGAATTAGTTGATGAAATTTCAGCAGCGATCATTTTACAATCCTATCTTCAATCCAGAGAAAATAAAAAGTGAGGAAACCTTTTGTTACTAATTACAATCCTGATTTACTTTAATAAGCTCTTCAACAGCAAATCCATTCTCTTTTGCAACTTTTAATAACTCTAAATAGATAGCTTCGTCCAATACTTTGCTTTTAGAAAGGATCCATAAGTATTTTCTAGAAGGATCTCCAACCAAAGCATATTGATAGTTATCATCTAAAGAAATAATATAGTAATCGCCGCTAAATGGCCAGAAGAAACGAACTTTTAATCTTCCCTGATAATTAGGATCCGGTACCCAGGCAGATCCTTTAATTTCTTTAAAATCATTTTCTTTTCCTATTAGGTAGCCTTTGTTAAGCACTTCGATCTTGCCCTTATCTTTTGGTGTATAAGTAGCGCTGACGCATTCTAGATTTTTTTCGAAACGATTAGGTAGTCGAGCGATCTCATACCATTTACCTGCATATTTTGAAATATCAACCTTTTCGACAGTAGGTAGATTTTGTGATGATTTACAGGAAATTAAAATCAAAATACTCATAATTAAGATCAGGTTTTTCTTCATGACTTTGTTTATTATTTCTTCAAACCAATCACTATTAAAATTAGTTGAAATCAGCCTATTAAAGTTAACGCTTTATAAATTAAAACGGTTGATAGATCCATGCTTTTATTTGGAAGATCTTTTAAAATTCATTTCCCATTCAGAAAGTCTTTTATTCATGATAGCAAACCATAAGGGAGGAATTAAAGCGAACATGATCATTGTAGGATATCCTGCTGGTAATTGTGGACTTTCATCAAAGTGGTCCAACACCTGATATCTTTTTATTGCATTTGCATGGTGGTCAGAATGACGCTGTAATTGAAACAAGAAGAAATTGCTAAGCATAAAACTTGCGTTCCAGGAATGTAAAGGATTAACTCGTTCATAACGACCAGCATTAATCTCCTTTCTAAGCAAACCATAGTGTTCTACATAATTTACTAATTCCAATAGTGAAAAGGCTAAGATGCATTGCACAAAGAAAAATAACGCTACGCTCCAAAGGATATGACCGGCGATAAGACTAAAGATCGTCATTAATAGCAATGCAAAGAGCAGAGGTAAAATACTATACCAGATCATTTTATTCCGCACATTAAATGCGGATCTATTGCTTCGTCTTATTCTTTCGTTTTCCAGTTCCCATGCATGCGCATATCCTTTAAAAACCGATTTGAACCAAAATGAATAGAAGGATTCATTTTTAGCTGCAGTAGCAGGATCTTGAGGTGTGGCAACACTTACATGATGACCTTGATTATGTTCAATGTAAAAATGCATATAGGAAGTGGTCATAAGCAATAGTTGGCTGTAAAATCGTTCGATCTTCGATTTTTTATGTCCGAGTTCATGAGCAACTGTAATCCCTATTCCTCCTGTAACAAGAGAAAAACTCAAGGTAAAACCAATCCATTCGTAGGGAGTACTTAAATTACCAAAAGCGGCAATATAGGCGCCCCATATAACAAAGCCTAATTGAAAATAAGTCCATAAATAGGTAACAAAGCGATAATAAAAGTCATTGGCCACCTTGTTTATATTTTCTTCTGTTACATTCTTGGTATCCAGTCCTCTTAGATGATCTAAAATGGGCAGAATAAAAAAGACTTCGATAGGGGCAAGGAAATTCCACCATCCCCCTAAGAAATAGCCTAAGACGACCAAACCCGGAACAATGAAAGCCGTGAAGTAGCCTATTTTATTGATCGATCTCATGACTTTAAAAGTATTAAATATAGAATTATGAGTCCAAAAAAAGTAAATTAATTGAATTTGGTAATTGGACTCCTTTTAAAGTTTACATTTCCCCATCGAGAATTCTCTCATACTTTATCCAATGACCGTGTCTAAAGCCTATAAAACTTGAGCATGAAGTATTACTGAGTCATCGGCCAAGAATGAGTGTTACCGGATGGTTTAAAACCAATTAAAATGTGATCAGAAAATTGAAAGTTTTGTTTTTGTCGTAAAAATTTCAAGAAAATTCATTCCTCTGTAAGAATTTCCTTTTGAATTTAGCTTAGGACTCCATACAGCGATGCAATAATTATTGGGATAAATGGCGATAATTCCACCTCCAACACCACTTTTACCGGGCAATCCGACTTTAAAAGCAAATTCTCCGGCTTCATCATAAAAACCACAGGTTTGCATGATGGCATTAATTCGTTTGGTCTGACTTCCATTCAATATTTTATTATTTGAAATAGGCTCAACACCATGATTTGCGAGGTAAAGGAAGGAAGAGGATAATTCTTTACACGACATTTTAATGGAACAAAGGTTGAAATAGAGATCCAGAACATCATTAATTTCATTTTTAATATTCCCGAATGATTTTATAAAATTGATCAAAGCAATATTTCTAAACCCTTGCGATTTTTCTGATTCTGCGATGGAGCTGCTATAGTCAATTGTAGGGTTATTCGATACCATTCTGATAAAATCGAGTAATTCTGTTTTTGGATCTTTTAACTGACTTTGAAGAATATCGCATATGACGATCGCACCGGCATTGATAAAAGGATTCCTGGGAATCCCTAAGTCGCTTTCGAGCTGTACTAATGAATTAAAAGGAGTTCCTGAGGGCTCAACGCCAACACGCTCCCATAATTCGCCATCTGCATTCTTATAGGCCAGACTTAATGCGAAGACCTTAGCAATACTTTGAATTGAAAATTTTTCATCAGCATCACCAATACTCATTTGTTCATTATCAATAGTACTTAAGCAAATCCCAAATTTATGAGGGTCTACTTTGGCTAATTCAGGAATGTAAGATGCTACATTTCCCAAGTTTTCCTGATCAATAATTTCTTTATAGAGCTCGTCTATTATTTTTTGATAATTCATATTACAAAAAACGAAAGCGTTGATTGTTTCAACGCTCTCAATTCAATTAATTAAATAAAACAGGAAAAATATTATTCTTTTCTTGCTTTTTTCTCGCGTTTTTCCGCTTTTTTTTCTTTTGCTGTTTTAAGCGGTTCTTTCTTAACTGCTTTTTTTGAGTCTTGAGATTTTCCCATGATCGTAGGTTTTGTTTTTTATTAATGCTCTTTTCGAATTCAGAGTATGAAAGTAACAATTTTCACACGTTCTTTTGTATCAAATAATATAGAAATTTACTAAAATGAATCGTATATAATTCCATTCTAATTTTTCTTTTCAAACAAAATTAATTGATAAAAATCAAACTTACTTTCAGATTTGAGGAGCGAAAGAATATTTTTCATTAATAGTATTTGTTTTCAGTGTGATCATATCATAAATAATTTTCAACCATATTAGGATACAGGGAAAAGCTTTTAGTGTGTAAGGTATTACCAGAGAATCGCGGATGATCTTTGGAAATAGATCGGTAGGTGATAGGGTAGTAAATATAAAAGCAAGGCTAAAAAGAAGGATATTTATTTTACTTTTTTCGCTGATAACAAACCAGATAGCTACTCCTGACATTGCTATAATAAAGGTTGGGGATTCCGCTTTATGATTAAAAATAACCACCCAAATAAGAATGGAAGTCAAAGCTAAGATCCTAAATATATATTCTTTGTATTCTTTAATTCTCACAAAGGGTAAAAGGAAAATAAATACACCTAGTAAAACGATCGGCATTTTATCAAACTCTAAACCAAACCAAGTAAATAACCAACCCATTACAGAGAAACCGTAAGAAATCGAGTAGTCATTTGAAAGCATATTAGCATAGCTTTTTAGTAAAAAAAGGTATTGATCAAAGTCAATAAATAACAATGGGATTAGAAATAATATCAATGAACTTGTTAGTGAGTATAATGCTAATTTCCATTTTTGAGGATAGAATAAAAAGAGAGCAAAACCAACGACACCAAATAATTTAATAAAGACAGTGGTTACAAGAAAAAGAGATGCCAAAAAATACTTTTGTTTTTCTACCATCCCAAAACTTAGAACAAATAAACCTGCCATCAAACCATTCGATTGCTGGTTTTGTAAGGAGGTTAATAGTTCAATTAATATAATGAGTAATATGAGGCCTTGTTGATAAGAATTAAGTTTGGGCAGGTAATAAATGGCGAAAAGTAAGACAAAGGAATTTAGTAAAGTCCAAAGTGGAAGACCTATCCAATCCGGAAATATGGAAAACACACCAAATAAAGCAGCGAATGAAGGACTGTATTTGAATAGATCCCAATGTTCGTAAGGGTAAAGAATATAAAGATCCTTTTGTTCGACTAAATGATAAAAGGAATTCTCGAAAATGTCATAATTATTATAATTATTATGTTCTATTCCGTCTTTTTCAAAAGAACTCCTGCCACCTAATAATGCTTGTACACTAGCAATTAGAGCAAATAGAAAGTAGATCAGGATAATGATTTTTTTATTTGATACAATTGCTTTGATCTTACTATTCATCTTTAATCAGGGTGATTTAAATTAAAAGATTAAATATATTTAATTAATTATTGAAATAAATTTGTTTAGGCTCAAATTGCTTAATAATGTATAAAGAGGATAATACTAACATTATGAATTCCTCCTTTTATTTTTACATAAAAATTCCAATTGGACTTGGTAAGGCTGAAAGAAAAAAAGATGAAAAGGTTATAGCTGCCGCACAATAAAGATTTAAAGCTTTAGATCTATTTTTTAATGGTATATACTTCATTTTAAATGAATACATTTTTATTCGAGACTAATATTTGTGACTTAAAAATTGAAGTAATTCAGTCTAATAATATGATAAATAAAGCTGAAACAAATTAACAAGAAGAACTTATTTCATTAGCGGAAATAGCAGTGTCGGTTATGATTTCTTTTCCTTTTCTTTCCTTTTGTGCTAATTCACTGAAAAGGCGTAGCTATAAAAAACTAGTTTATTATAAATAGAGGGATCTTTATTTTATGCCTGATCGAATCAATGGTGGTTCCAAATATCAGGTCTTTGATTCCTTTATGACCATGTGCACCAAGGACAAGCAGATCAATCTCTTTTTCCTTTATAATACGAGCGATCTCAGTAGCGGCATAGCCAAATCCAATTTCAAGATCGGTCTTATAACCCAGATCAATTAATCCTTCCTGATATTTAAGCAGATTGTCTTTGTCAAGCAAGGTTTCGTAGTCTAAAGTATTTTTCCCAAGATAACGGGCGGCAGCACTTTCTACCACATGAATAAGCGTGTAGGTAGCATTTTTACCTCCTTGATTTATCGCGTTTTTAATGATCTCCTGATCTTTTTTACCAAAATCGATAGCGATACCGATATGTTTATACACGATATCACCACTAAGGGTAAATTCCTGTGCTTGTCCGTGTGGTAATTGAGAACTCCTTTTCTTCAGAGTAGATAAAAATGGATGAATAAAAATGTAAACTAAGAGCGCTAAAATTGCGAGCGCTAATGGAATAACAATCAGATAAATATATATTTTATTATTTCCAGCTGCATGTAACCACATAGATATTTCTTCATTAACTAATCGAATGTTAAGATACACGATTATAATAGCACTTATCCATGCAAGTGTTTTTACCCAGGGTTTTATGGCAAATTCCTTCATTAACTCTTTATTTGAGGTAAAGTGTATAAGTGGAATAACAGCAAATCCCAGCTGAAGACTTAAAATCACCTGACTTAATACAAGCAAGCTTCCCAGACCTCTTTCACCGAAATAAAGGATGGTGAATATAGCAGGAACGATGGCTAATAAACGTGTGATCAATCTTCTTAACCAGGGTCTGATCCGTAAATTTAAATGACCTTCCATCACGATCTGACCCGCGAGTGTTCCGGTGATCGTAGAACTTTGTCCTGCAGCGATAAGTGCAATTGCAAAGAAAGTCGGGGCTGCTTTTCCAAATAAGTTACCCAGTAAATTTGAGGCATCCTGTATTTCGGCTACATTATAAAATCCATTGACATAGAATGCCGCGGCTGCCAGAATTAAAATAGCAGCATTTACAAAAAAAGCGAGATTAAGTGCGATCACTGTGTCGAAAAAATTCAATTTGATCGCATTTTTCATTCCGAGATAGGTGCGTTCAAATTTTCGAGTCTGGACCAAGGATGAATGCAAATATAAATTATGAGGCATTACAGTAGCTCCAATAATTCCGATGGCAATATAAAGAGCATCTCCGCTAAGTTTAGAAGGTACGAGTCCTTTTACAACATCGGTATATACGGGAGAAACGATCAGCATTTCTACTAAAAAAGAAACTCCAATGATCGCTACCAGAGAAATGATAAAAACCTCCATTACCCTCATCCCTTTATTTAGTAAAAAAAGAAGCAATAAGGTATCTAAGGCTGTTATAACTATACCCCATATTAATGGAAGCCCAAACAGCAGATTAAGCCCGATGGCCATTCCTACGATTTCGGCTAGATCGCAGGCTGCAATAGCGATCTCTGCTAAAATGTATAAAGGTATATTAGCCCATTTAGGGTAGGCGTTTTTTGAAGCTTGTGCCAAATCCATCCCGCCAACAATACCAAGACGTGCACTTAAAGTTTGTAGCAAAACAGCGATCAGGTTCGACATTAAAAGAACCCAGATTAATTTATAGCCAAATTCAGAACCTCCGGCAATATCTGTAGCCCAATTCCCAGGGTCCATATAACCCACACTTACTAAATAGGCAGGACCTAAAAACGCTAAAGTTCTTCTCCAACCTTTTTTATTGGTAAGTACGGTTGAGTGGACTTCGCTTAAGGACTCTGATTTCTTTGCCATAAAAAAAACACACTATTATTAGAGTGACAAAATTAATAAGTTAGACGAGTCTAACAAAATTAATTTAAAATTGTCTTATAGATAGGTCAATCAGCTCAATAGAAGAAGAATAATTCAAAAAATCTAATTCAGTATAAGATCTTCGTAAAGTGCTTTTACTTTCTGAATAGTTTGTTCATGATTTAAATGTTCTTTAATTCTTTTCCTGGCATTTTCGCCAAGTTTTTTGCTTAAACTTTGATCCTTGTATAATTTTATAATACAATCACTTAGTTCCTGACTGTTTTTTGATTCAAACACCAGTCCACTCTCTCCATCAACTACAAGTTCCTTATTCCCTGAAATAGAGCTTATAATGGGGGCTATACCTAAAGACATCGCTTCTATGACCGATTTAGTAATTGATTCACCGTAAATGGATGGTAAAACGAAAACATCACATCCGGCGACAATATTTAGAACATCTTTTCGAAAACCCATAAAATGAACGGAATCACTTTTACCTTCCTTTTTTAATAAAGATTTATATTCATTGCTATCCATATCTCTTCCAACTAATAGGAGATGTATTGGAAGGTTTTTAGGCAAAAGATTGATCGCTTTGATGAGGTAAATAATACCTTTCATTTTCCGATTATTTCCGACTGTTACTAACAGAAAGCTATCGGAAGCTAAGCCCAATTCTTTTCGGACATCAAGGGGCTTATAATCTTCATACCATTTTACGTCATGACCTTTATTAATGGTTTTTGTTTTGGTTTTATCAAAAAATAATTGCTTTTGAATGACTTCTTCTACGCCCATTGAATTACACATGATCTTATCTACTCTTGGGTTTAAGTATTTAAAATATGCCGTCGGATCCCACCAATGAATATGTCCGGCATAACCTCTATATAGAACTACTTTAACATCTAATCCTTTGGCTGCCAGTATTCCATTGACACTTGCTTCACTATTGAATAAGTGAAGGACATCAATTTTTTCATTGATAAGCACCTCTCTAATTCGCTTTATTTCTGTTTTATTAAATTTCTTTTCAGTTTGGAAATCGATAACTTTAATTCCTACGGCTTTAAATTCATCAACAAGTTTTGCTTCTATACTTGTCATTATTATTATTTCAAATCCCATTTTTGCCAGCCCTAAAAAAATGCTCGCTTCGGGTCTTGTAGAATGAAAATCTCTATAATCGCTAATAACCAGAACTCTAATGCCCATTTAAAATCTCTTTATTTTTCAAATCTTGAATAAATATACAATTAATAGTATTGGATTTTAAAATCATTAGAATGCATGATTTTCTATACACAGGAACCCTTTTTATTCCTATGAATATATAAGAAGAAAAAGGGTTCCATTATTTATTTTTTTTAATCAACTAACTCGACAAGACCTGTATTTACATCATACATTGCTCCATGGATATCAATTTCATTATTAAGAAATAGTTCATTCAATATTGGACTTTTCTCTTTTATCATTTTTACAGTAAGCTTAATATTCTCAATTGCTACATTGTTTACAAATGCTTCATTGCTCGAATTTCTTTCTTCATTTGCATCTGTTTTTACACTGTTAATGGCGGGTTGTATTTTTTCAAGCATTTGAGTAAGGTTTCCTAATTTCACATTATCGCAGGCTCCTTTAATGGCACCGCAAGAACTGTGACCCAATACTAGAATAATCTTGGAACCGGCCAATTTACAAGCGAATTCAAGGCTTCCTAAAATATCTTCATTCACAAAATTACCAGCAATTCGAGCATTGAATAGATCGCCGATCCCTTGATCAAAAATAATTTCCGTCGGAATCCTTGAGTCGATACAACTTAAGATAGTAGCAAAGGGAAACTGCCCTGATGAGGTATCGTTTACTTGCTCGATCAAATTTCTATTAATTCTAATATTATTTTGAAACCGAGCGTTTCCTTCCAATAAAAATGCTAGTGACTTTTGTGGAGTCATGGTAGCTTGTGTTTCTTTTGTATGTGCTTTCATATCGTAGTTTGTTTAAATAACTTCTATTTGTTTGAAGAAACCTTTAATGCTTTCAGGATTTTCAACACTTGATTTTTGTGAAATAAGTATCAAATTGATATTTCTATCCTTTGCTTTTATCGAAAAGTCTTCAAGGATCTCAATAATGTCATAATCCAGATAATGGGTTTTGCTGATATCCAATTCAAGAAAAGTATCATGCGGTATAGAGTCTAATTCTTTAAGGATGGCTCCTTTGTTAAAGAAGGTCACTTCCTCAGCAAGGGTAATTTTTATTTTATGTGTACCATTACTTTTATCTTGGATCTGCAGGAAATGGGAGTTTTGATAACTTTTAAAGAGTATTACGATCACACCAACCAATAATCCCAATGAAATCCCAACTAATAAGTCGGTAAAAACGATTCCTACGACTGTAATGATAAATGGGATAAATTGTTTCCAGCCTAAAAGATACATGTCTTTAAAAAGGCTTGGTTTAGCCAGTTTAAATCCTACTATGATAAGTATGGAAGCAAGCACTGACAGAGGAATCATATTCAACAGTCCCGGAATAAGAATTACTGACCCCAGCAAAAGAAAACCATGAATAATAGCCGATATTTTGGTCTTTCCACCAGATTGAATATTGGCTGAACTTCGAACGATCACCTGAGTAATAGGAATTCCCCCTATCAATCCTGAAATGATATTACCGCTTCCTTGTGCGAATAACTCTCTGTTGGTGGGAGTTACATTATTGTGGGGATCTAATTTATCTGTGGCTTCCACACAGAGTAGTGTTTCCAAACTTGCAACCAATGCAATAGTAAAAGCAACCACCCATACATCAATATTAGTTATGGCACCGAAATTTGGGAAACTGAATTGTGCAAGGAAGGAGGAAAAATCGGTAGGGATCGGAACACTAACTAAGTGTTCGACATTGATTCCAAAGCTGGTGTTTTTGCTAAAATTAAAAAAAAGTATACCCAAAACTACTGCGACGAGTGGTCCTTGTACCACCTTAAACACTTTAGATCTTTTTGCCAGAACATAGTCCCAAATCAAAATAATTGCTAAACCTATGATTGCAATGGTGGTAGGTCCTATCGAAATATTATTAAATAGTAAAAATAATTCTGAGAAAGTATTTTGTCCATCCGATTGAAGATATGACATATCTCCTTCCGGATCCACATCATATCCAAAGAAGTGAGGAATCTGTTTTAAAATAATGATAATCCCAATTCCGGTTAACATCCCTTTTATTACAGATGAAGGAAAATAGTAGGCGATTACACCCGCTTTTATCAATCCTAAAATTAATTGGATAAAACCTCCAATAACGACGGCTAATAGGAAATTTTCGTATCCACCAAGCGTTCCAATAGATGTTAGTACAATTGCGGCAAGACCTGCTGCCGGACCGCTGACACCAAGTTGAGATCCACTAAGCGAACCTACGATAATTCCTCCGACCACACCGGCTATAATGCCGGCAAATAGTGGGGCTCCACTTGCTAAAGCAATACCTAAACAGAGAGGAAGGGCTACGAAAAAAACTACGATACTTGCAGGGATATCATTTTTAAGACTTCCGAACAGGGAAGTGGTTTTGGAAAAACTCATTATTTAAAATTTGAAAATGGATACTTTGATTGGCAGAAAGCTTCCATGAGATAGATCGCAGGAGCTAAGACAATGCTTATTAATTAAAAGAGAAAAAGTATTTTAACTTTCGGGAGGTGGACTATGAATCTCTAAGTAGGGTGTTAATCCAAAGATCGATTCCTCAATCGGATTCAAAGCTGAGGAATACATTCCATTGAAATGGATCGATGGATCACTCATAAAATAATCGTCTTCGAAAAGATCTTCATACTCCTTTTCTGATTGATCTTCAGTTGATAGTTCAAAATAAATGACATCCTGTTCATGCAATATCACATATTCCAATATCATTTCGTTTCCACAAATAGATAAAAGAAAGATGATTAGGTAAAGGATCCTCATTTATTGCTGATTTATTGCTTGTCAAAAATACAATAATATTTCAAATGACAGTAATACTATCATTAATGAATGTTAAATTGTCATTAATTCTTATATTTACTAATATTGACTTCCTTTTTAAATGTAAAATGGCGATAAGTATTAAATTTCATCTCAATGCAAGTTTGTATACTAGAGACCCTCAGGAAACTGATCTGGGACGAAAGATCATACAACAAGGTATTTTATTAATGGATAAAATTGGCTTTGAAGCTTTTACTTTTAAAGCCCTGGCAATTGAGATAGGATCTACTGAAAAATCCATATACAGGTACTTTAGTAACAAGCATTTACTTTTATTGTTTTTAACTTCCTGGTATTGGGAATGGGTACATTATCTTATTGATCTAAATAACACAAACATTGATGATCCTCATTTAAAACTAAAATTAACAATACGGAATATCGTATTAGCGAATTCGGAAAACCAACTAAATGAATATGTTAATGAGAATGTATTGCATCGTTTGATCATAAACGAGGGTTCTAAGGCCTATCATACTTGTATGGTGGACGATGAAAATAAAGTAGGGCTTTTTCATTCTTATAAATCGCTTGTAAATCGCGTAGCTGATATAATTAGAGATGTAAAGGCAGATTTTCCATATACGGTTAGTCTTGCCAGTAGCTTATTCGATATGGCGAATAATCAGATCTATTTCGCTCAGCATCTTCCTAAAATGACGGATCTTAGCAATCAGAAAGGAAACGAAGAAGAATTGATAGAAATGCTTGAATTTTTTACTGAAAAGCTTCTGAATTTGAAAAATTAGCTTTTTTATACTAAGCTTCTTTATTATTGAATGATAGGATTGAAAAACAAGATTACAGTTCCAATCACTTTCATTAAATGAAACTTAGTAATAAAGTCTTTGGTTTCCAGAAATCACTTATAAAGATGAGAGATTGAATCGATTAGAATCAATTTGAACGAATAAAATGAAATGCTTTCTTGGATTATTGAAATACGCGGACGTAATCAACGATCAGTTTCTGAGGAAGCTGTGTATTAGCATTCGGACTTCCGGGCCAATTACCCCCCACAGCCAGATTGAAAATAAGAAAGAAAGGTTCATGAAACTCGCTTAAATCTGAAGGTGTGATGTCAATCTGATGATAAAAGATATCATCGCGATACCATTTTATGGAATTACTATTCCAGATAATGGAATATACATGAAATTCATCCGATAAGTTGGGGCTATTAACTTGATTTGAGCCACCAAACTGTGCGTGCTGACCATTATTATCCCAATGAACTGTTCCATATACCGTTTTGTTTCCAGTGCCACCGTAATTACTACCTACCATTTCCATAATGTCAATTTCACCGCTTGCAGGCCAACCGACACTAGTATATAAATCACCTAACATCCATAGGGCCGGCCACATTCCTTGGCCTTGGGGTAGGGCAGCTCTTATATCGATTCGTCCATATTGGAAACTCTGTGAATTTCTAGTTATTATTCTGGAGGAAGTATATGATTTCCCACCAAAAGCTTCATTTTTAGCGGTAATCACCAGGTAACCTTCATTTACTTCGGTGTTTTGAGAACGATAATATTGAAGTTCATTGTTTCCCCATCCATTGTTCCCGCTACCGATCTCATGCATCCAATCATCCGAAAGAGTAGTTCCATCAAATTCGTCATTCCAAACAAGGTCATAGTTAGAATAGGATAGGGGAGTGATATAGCCCGTGCTGGGAATACCACCAGAATTTTGACTAACACTAACACTTACAGAATCTTCCTTTTCGATGTAATGATCAAATGAAGAATGAGCCCGAACAATAATCTTATAAACATTGGTTTCAGAGTAGAGATAAGAAGCGCTACCATCCGTAGATTCGATGAGGCTGGAGCCATTATTATGGAAGAATTCTATACCGTAATAATTAGCGGAATTGGCATTTGCATAAACATTTACTAAGCCTTCGACACTGCCAGACACTTCGATCTCTACGTTTAGATCCGAGGGTAATAAAACTACCGGTTCATTTTGCTTTTGGCTGCAACTGAAGCTGATTAGTAAAAATGTTAAAATGAAATGCAATTTATTCATAATTCAAGTTATTAAAATAAAATTAAATAGGGGCCTGACAAAGGCCCCTATTTAAGTCTAAAAAGTATTTCTATTCTTGTTTGATATCGTCAATGTAAAAAGTTCCGGCGTCGGCAATATTCCATCCTGGGAATATAACCAATCGATCAAAACTTGTTGGTGTACCGGTCATGTCGAAGGTAATTTCTTCCCACGCCATGGCAGTGCTAATATTAACATCCAGCTCAACAAATGAGTTGGGATCTGCCTGACTTTCTAACTTAAGTCTGAATACTCCTGTTTCTGGGGCCCAAACTTTTAGCTTTATACTTGTCTGTGTAGAGAAATCTAAATTATTCTCAAGGTTGACAAAAAGTCCAGCCCATGTCTCGTTTCCATGCACCGTTTCAAGCACCATTGAACTAGTGTTTATCCCGTTTGCATCCGGATTAGCAATTATCGTTGCAGAACTATTTCCAAATGTGGTAAATTCAGGGTAAATCACTTCAAAATCTAATGGAAGGGAGTAAGAAGGGGCAGGTGGATCTGGATTACTAACGTAGCCTTCCGGAACTAAGGTAGCATACCATGCTAAGCCCTCATTGCTGGCATCCTCCCATCGCAAGATCATTTTATTTTCCTCAATAAGTACGATCTTATATGTTTGAACACCTGTCCAATAGGCTATCATTGCGTCTCCGCTTAAGCTAATAGTGGTATCTTCTCCTTCTGTAAGGATCCAGGTCTCGCCAAGTAAATTAGGGTACTGAGCTGTGAAATCTCCAACACTGGAGGCACTAGTATCAGTAAATGGCGGACTACCGGCAATAGCTGAATTAACGTAAACATCACCGTTTGTGATCATATCAAAAACGAAGTTTTGAAGATGAAATGTATACAAGTCGTTATACATACCCGATCCAGATTTTTCCAAGGCAGAAGCATCATACCATTCGGGATAATCTCCAGCAGCTCCAGAGGGATTCGGACCTACCCCAAAGTGACCTCCAACAACAGAGTCAATGGCCCAAGACTTGTAGCCAGGTCCGTCGGCGCCTCCTGTAATGAGATCGTAAAGTGGATTTTCAATTAAGGTCGGATCGTCCTGTGCGATCACAATATCTTGGGTGCTATTAGCACTTCCACCTGAATTAAAAACGGTCAATACAACTGTATATGTTCCTGCATAAGGATAAATACCATTTACAGTTGTTCCGGTGGCACTTGCTCCATTACCAAGATCCCATTGAGCTGTTAATCCAGAATTAGAAGCAGTAAACTCAATAATGTTAGCGCTCGTAGAAGATTCTGAATAGGTAAATGCAGCATCAGCAGCACTTGGAGGATCACCCAAAGTAGGTTCATCTTTTTTACAAGAACTTAAAATGAAAAAAAGCCCAACTATCATGGTCAAAGACCTGAAGGTTAATTTATAAATTGTTTTGCTCATAGATTTGAATTTTAGATTGATTTAATAATTATTGTTTTGAGTCCAAGTGCCTCCAGCCAGATCTATTTCTACCTGGGGAATTGGAAATAATTCATTTTTACCGACAACGAAGTTTGGAATGAAATCATCTGCTTGTCCTGTTCGTACAAGATCAAAAAAACGAAATCCTTCGCATGAAAGCTCCAGTCTTCTTTCATTCCATATATCTTGAGTAAGTTGAGATCCTGAGCTTAGGATATCAGGCATGTTTACTCTTGCTCTAACCTGATTCAAATAAATTAAGGCTAAGCCGTCATCGCCACTTCTATTATAAGCTTCTGCTGCCATCAATAGTACATCAGCATAACGAATAACTTTATAATTAAGCGGACTCGTAAGGTCGTTGTCCGGAAGACCTATTTCGCCTATCCTTTTTATATACTTGTTATTATAATAACCTGTATGACCACCTCCGCCTATTGCATAGCTGATAGATCCGGGGTTTGGTTGAGCTGCGATAAATGCATCTAAATCAAGTACGGTGATATCTCTTCGCGGGTCACTTGGATCGAAGGCATTGTATAATTCGGGAGTGGGTAAATTGTAAGAATTTCCATCACCATAGACAGGTCCGTTATACTGACGGATACCATGAAAACCGGGAGCGGCATTACCTTCCAGGCAGATTAAACAATCGTAACTACCTCCTTCAAGTCCTGAATATTCCACGTCAAAAATAGTTTCACTATTATTCTCATTAGCTAGGGTCCATAAATCCTCGAAATTTTCAACAAGGCTATATCCTCCTTCGCTAATAACGCGATCAAGTGCAAAAGTGGCATCAGAAAACTTATTCTGGAAAAGATATACTTTTCCTAAGAGGGAAAGTGCAGCACCTTTATCAGCTCTTCCTTTTTCAGCATATGACCAGGGAAGATTATCAACGGCATATTGGAGGTCACTTTCAATTTGTTGATATACTTCCGCTGCCGGAGTTCTAGATACTTGAGTTACTTCTTCTGCGCCCAAGCGTTTATCAATGATAAGTGGAACATCCCCAAAATATTTAACGAGTTGAAAATAATAGTAGGCACGTAAAAATCTGGCCTGACCAATAATTTCTTCTTTACCGACAAAATCTATATTGTCTTTATATTCCATGATATAGTTAACACGTGCTATCCCGGCATAATTCCATCTGAAAACATTACGTAATTCATTATTTACTGCATTATGGGTCATGTTATCTATTTGGTGCAAGCCCTCAGTATCCGTTACACTTTCACCTCCGGCTATTGTGTTATCGGAAGCAATTTCGCCTATCCAGTTAAGGATGAAAGAAGATTGAAGAAGGTCATATGCACCGATCAGGGCTAAATCGTAATCGCTCGGACTATTGAAGTAGTTATCGGCATCTTGCGTGAATTGTGGTTCCAGATCGAGGTATTTCTGACATCCTGTAATGGAACTTAGTATCAATACTGCTATAATAATTAAAGCTTTAAATTTCATCTTTATCATGACATCAAAATTTTATGTTGAAACCTCCCATTATTGTTCTTGGCTGTGGATAGAATCCATAATCTACTCCGGCTGCTAAAGGGCCGCCAAAGTTTCCAATATCAGGATCGTAGCCCTGATAAGAAGTGAAAGTAAATAAGTTGTTCACGGCAAGGTATATTCTGAATGATTTAACACCTATATGTTTCATTATACTTGAAGGAAGAGTGTATCCAATTTGAATATTTTTAATTCTAAGGAAGGATCCATTTTCAACGAAGTAGTCTGAAAACACATTGTTACGAGTGCTTCCTGTAGTGACTCGAGGAATTTCATTCGTAGATCCAGTGCCGGTCCATCGATCAATAATATAATCAAGTTGATTAGCGTATGGTTGCTGACGTTCGAAATTTCTGATGATCTCCTGACCCACAGCTGAATAAAGATTTATTGAGGCGTCGAAGCCTTTAAAAGCAACATTGAAATTTAGACCCATGGTTAATTTTGGAATTGGAGAACCGATCTGAATTCGGTCTGAATCATCACTGAAATTGATTTTCCCATCACCATTTTGATCCACAAATCTAAGATCACCCGGTTTTGCCCCGTCCTGTGTTACAGGAGAACTGTCTATTTCTTGTTGGCTTTGAAAGATCCCGTCTGTTTCAAGTCCGATAAAGTAACCAATTGGATGCCCCACTTCGAAACGAGTAGCGACATTGCCGCCCACGCCAAAATTAGCTCCGGGAATAAAGTCTACACCATCTGGAACCCTAACTACTTCATTTTTCAATGCAGTTAAATTGAAATTAGCATTGTATACCCAGTCATTCATTGGGTTAGTTGCATAGCCTAATTCTACTTCGATCCCTTTATTAGAAACATCACCTGCATTTACGTAAGGAGGATAACCTCCTGCCCCGTAAGTACCAAGGATTCCTGAAACGTCAGGTTGAAAAAGCAGGTCATTCGTGTTTTTAATAAAATAATTAAGAGTGAAATTGAAATTTTTAAACAAGGCCATATCCAAACCAATATTAAATTGATTTGTAGTTTCCCATTTAAGGTCAGGATTTGATGCTCGTCCAATAGCCACACCTGTAGTAATCAAGTCATTAAAAACATATACTCCTTCACCGTTTAACAAGGCCCGATATGCAAAATTTGGAATCTGGTCATTTCCGGAAACCCCGTAACTGATACGAAGTTTGGCAAAATCAATAATATCTGAATGAAAGAAGGATTCCTCTGAAAATAACCAAGCTCCGGAGATAGTAGGGAAGAAGCCCCAGCGATTATTTTCACCAAATTTTGAAGAGCCATCATTTCTTATAATACCCGAGATCAGATATCTGTCTTTATATCCATATTCTGCCCTAAGGAAAGCTGACAAGAGTCGTTCTTCAAAATTAAATGCGCCTACATTATTTAAATAGCCACCATTTGCCTGATTAGCAGATATGTCAGCGAATTCAATCGAGTTGTAAGGAATATTATAGCCTGTAGCATTCAATCCTTTTCCTTTTCGATCGAAGATGGATGCCCCAAGAGTTCCTTTAACCTGATGATTAACATTAAACTTCTGATTATAATTTAAGAAACTTTCAAAAGTCAGATCAACATAGCTATCTCTGTTTTGATAGACACTCGATCCGCGTTCCAGATAAACACTATCGGCTATTTCTACCAGAGGAGCATCAAGATTTTCGTTGATCGCGGTATTTTGAGCTTTTCCCGGTCCATACCATACCAGAGGAGAAAAAACTTTCCCATCTACCAAAGCTGCATTATAATTAAATCGATTGGTAAATGTGAAATTATCGTTGATATCCCATACCAGTTCGAGTTTACCGACAAACTTATTTACTCTGGCTTCATTATATGTGTTTTCCATCTGTGCGATGGGATTTATAATATCACTTACCAGATTTAAGTAGCTGTAACGGCCGTCGGCTTGCGTTATAGGTTCGGTGGGATAGGCATTGATCGTATTATACAATACTGATCCAATTCCGTTTTCAGGTAAGGTACTGCGTTGCTCGTTCGTGTATAGCAGAACATTATTGAATTTAAGCTTTGGAGCCATCTGCACGGAGAAATTTGCCCGTCCATTCAACCGTGTGAAATTCGTTTTATCCAAGCCGACTATTCCATCTTGTGAATAGTAAGAACCACCAAAAGAATAGGTTGACTTAGAAGATCCTCCGGTGATATTGATATTAAAGTTTGATAATGGCGCATTTTCAAAAACAGCTCCTTGCCAATCCGTTCCAACACCTATTTGAGTATTTGGGAAAGGTTCTGTCTGTCCTCCATTAGCAAAGGCATTATTTTTAATTACGGCATATTCTGTAGCGTTTAATAGACCCAGTTCTTTTGTAGTTTGCTGCATTCCATAAAAACCGCTGATTTCTACCTGCGGAGTACTATTTACCTTTCCTTTTTTAGTTTCCACGATGATCACTCCATTCGCTGCACGTACGCCATAAATACCTGCCGTTCCATCTTTTAAAATATTAATTGATTCGATATCGTCCGGGTTTAAGGCGTTAAGTCCTTCAGAATCATATACAATACCATCCACCAAAATAAGAGGGTCGTTATCTCCGAAAGTGGATAGCCCTCGAATTCGAATACTTGTAGAACCTCCTGGAGATCCTGAATTGGTGTTGATCGTTACTCCGGAAACTTGTCCTTGTAATGCCTGATCTACCCGCGGAACATTGAGTTTTGCAAGCGCTTCTCCTTTTACATTAGAAGTGGCTCCAGTAAGTTCTTTTTTAGTTGCAGTCCCATATCCTACAACTACAAGTTCATCCAGTACGGTGGTATTTTCCTCTAATTGAATATTTATAATATTCTGTGTTCCAACTAATGTTTCGACACTGGTATAACCTATAAATGAGAATAGTAGGGTATCACCTTTTTTGGCCTCAATAGAATAGGCTCCATCGATTGAGGTAGAGCTACCAATAGTAGTATTTTTAATATTTATATTAACTCCCGGCAGCGTAGTCTTGTTTTTGGCATCGGTGACTACACCACTGATGGTCATGCTCTGTGCATTGCTTAAAAAAGGGAGCGCTAATAGACAAGAGAAAGCAATTGCTCTAAAAGAAAAATTGTAGTTGTTTGGCATAAATTTAGAATTGAGATTATAAAATTTATTCAACAATGCTTAAATACGTATTTGTTGCTTATGCACGAAGAATTTATCGATATAAACCTCTTCATACTACTTAAACAGGTGTCCAATGTAAGTCTATTGGTTAAATAAACCAAAAGTCTTTTTAAAAATTTTAATAATTGAAAATAATAGATATAAATAAAATAATGAAAATAATATCAAGAAATATTTTTTAAATAACTGTATAACAGTGGTATAAAAAAATCTAAATTTTATTTAGATCACAGCTTTTTAAAATATTAGCTTTAATTATTTCAATGTAAAAAGTGAAAAACAAAGGCTTATAGTTAAATGAACTAAAAGCAAGTTTAATCTTATGTTAATAAAATGTATGCCTTTGAATTTGCTTTTCTATATTTAAATTCACTTGTTACCAAATGTTATGCTTGATCTATTATTTATATTTTTTTTAATCAATATTGTTGTAATGGTCTAAACAGTCATTCGAATACTGCTGGACACAACTACTACTCCCAAAACATTAGCTTATTTATAATTAGTTCTTATCATTCCTATAGCCAGGATGCTAGTGTATTATCTTTTTGGAATTAACTACCGGCATTTGTAATATTCCAAACTTTGCAGAAACATGCAGATTGAATTTGATATCGATTATAATAAAAAGGTAGAAGATAAAACAGATGAACTTTTGGAAAAGCATATAGATGAAATTGGCCATTTTTCAACCCTTGTTACTTTTCTGCATCAAATTAGAAATGAGCATTTGATTTAAATAAGTTAAACCTTATTATCAATGGAGATGGGAAATTTCCTGAAGTTCTGCGAACATTGAAGACGGCAAAGGATTAGATTCAAATGGAATATTACGATTGGAAAATGATTTCAGTGGAAATCAGATTGGAGTATTACTGCCTGTTTTATTCGGATTTTTTATTACAATGAATTTAGTTGTTGGAGCGATGACTATCACAATATGTATTAGACTGGGATTATTAATATTAGGTCCAGTCAATCTTTCTGTCTTATTTATAATGAGAAAAATTAATAATGCGAATAGCTAAAAAATTAACAGTAGAATAAAATTAAATAAAAAAATCCCGGCTAAACAGGCCGGGATTTTTAAATAAAATTAACTTCTTATCCATGAATCGCTTCCCATAAGTAAGAGCGAAGTTTTTTCAATTCTTTTCTGTTGTATTCATTTTCAGATTCTTTTATTAATCCTAAAAAGTAAAGGAAATTTTCTCTTTTCTCTTCAAAGTCCTCTACTTTAGAAAAATCATAGCTTTCTTCTTCCTCTTCTTCAGCTTCTTCTTCACCAATTGCTTTAGTTTCTTCTTCTAGATCTTCGATTTCTTCAATTTCATCTTCCTCAAGTAAATTGAGATCAAAACTTCCGGCATCTTCAATATAGCTATATACTAAACGTAAGGTTTTTACAATTAAAGGATCTTTTTCCAATTGAGCCATTTCTCTCAATTCTTTTAATTCCTTGATCATCGTTTCGGCAATGATTCCTTTCTTGTTTACATTATCAACAATGGCATCAATTTTTTTCTGAGCTGTAATAGATTGCATAATTATTTTATCTTTTAAAAAGCGAACAAATTTAGTCTTTTAGCTCGAAAATTCACGTCAAAATGATAGCATCCTTTTATTCATTCATAAAAATCTAATTATCAAATAGTTAAACTTAATCAATGAAATGTTATTAAAGGGATTAGCGTCTTAAGCCAAAATCGAAGTGTTTTTTCTAATTGTTTAAGTATTCAATTGTTATAATTTATTTTTTATAGAGTGACTTTAGGATGACTGAGAGTGTTACCCACTACTAATCCTGCACCAATTGTAATCGCAATTAAAAACATATGTTGAATCTGATGTTCCCCTAGTTGAATTTTACCTTCAACCAGGGATACAAATCCATTGAAACCAGCCAATCCACCTACTAGCATAATGATGCCGGGTACAAGAACAATGGATGTTGGACGTCCTGTTTTAGAAGTCCAGCTATTTGAGAAAATTACCACCGCTACCGTCCCCAACAAAGTACCAGCGATCGCTCCTAAAGTATTGCTTCCAAGCAAGGATACAAAGTAAGCAATCATACAGGCTAGAAAAGTCGCTAAAAAATCTCTTTTAGATGTTTGAAAGGAGAGGCATAATCCTATAGCTAAAAGAGGTACAAATAAATATTGCCAGTAAATGTCCGGATGAGGGCTTGCTAGGTTGCTGAAATTTGCAAAGGAAGCAATCATTTTAACACCCAACCATGCACCAATCGCTTGCTTCACTAATTGGATAATCCCATTAATGATCTTGATATTACCTGACATCATATTCCCACCTAAGAGCTCCATGGCTCCGGTACTTATAGTGTATCCGGGTAAGAGAATTGTTATCGAGGAGACTACTACCAATACAATATTTAGTTCCGTTAGTCCAAGTTTAGCAACAGCTGCCAAAAGACCTACCATAAAAGCGCTGATAAGAGGCAGCCAATCAGCTCCTGTTCTTTTAAATCGGGCAGAAAAAATCACCAATAAGTAAACCAAAAGACTTATTGGTATTGCCACAACTATGTCGGTCCAACTACCCATTAAAACTCCGGCCATTCCTGCACCGATGGCAGCATAGGAAAATAAATTAGTCAGATTTCCCCATGGGACGGTTATTTTGCGAATTTGTTTTAGTTCCTTGCTAGCCTCTTTAATATTTATGCCACCATTTACGACGTTCGTTATCAGATCTCCTACCCGTGCTAATTTATTTAGTTCTATTCCCCCGGATAATGATGAAAGTATGTGAATTCGTTGTG
>JAHECK010000150.1 GCA_024641785.1 Flavobacteriales bacterium
AAGAACTTTGATCATGATGAACTCCTGAAACTTGAAAACCCAAACTTCTCCAAGGCTTGTCAAAATTTACTGTCCCAATTTTTGCCCAGGATTCCCATCGGTTTATTTTATTGGTCATACCCCAATAAGTGGGTTGTTCTGCATTATAATGCGGATCAAAATCAACCTGACCACCATAATTATCCAGGTATGTCGCTTTGATTCCAAATTGAAATCGCAATCCATTATCTCCTATAAATTTCCAGCGATTTAAGGCAATAATTTGATTTCCCAAGGGCATATCTAAAAATCCATCTTCGTTTCGATCATGCTTTATACTAATATTCTTAGCATGTAATAACAAGCCTGTAGACCATTTGTTACTTAGTTTGAAAGCGAAATTTGCATTCCCTTCGATCTGCCCGGCTTGATTCAGGTAAAGATTAAGATACATTCTCTCAGTATCTTCCGGTTTTTGTAGTTCTATATTGATCTGCCCCGCAATACTCTCAAAACCATTTACAACTGATCCGGCACCTTTATTTAACTGGATGCTTTCAATCCATGTTCCCGGAGTAAAAGTAAGACCATACATCGCAGCCAGTCCCCGCACATCGGGCATGTTTTCTCTGCTTATCTGCGTATATCTTTCGGCCAAACCTAAAAGTTGTATTTGCCTTGTTCCTGTTACTGCGTCAGTAAATGATACATCTACGCTTGGACTCGTTTCAAAACTCTCACTCAAATTGCAGCAAGCAGCTTTTAAAAGTTCTTTTTCTCCTATATTATCTACTTTAATAGCACTCGTATGTGAACTCATAGTACTTCGCTGCCGGTAAACGATATCAACATCTTTTAATTCCAGTGAAGCTTTTAAATGAACAGATAAGAAGAGTTGCTTATAAACATTTATGCTATCCGTTTGAAATCCGATAAAACTGACAATAAGAATAGATTCTCCTTCTAATCGTTCAATTTCGAATTTCCCATTCTGATCAGTTACAGTACCTACCTTGCTATTTTTCCAATAGACATTGGCTCCAACAAGATATTCTTTTTGCTTATCCTCATTTAATTCATAAACATCCCCTTTTAAATTAGGAAGTTTTTGAGCTAGCATAGGATCATTCAAAAGGATTATAAATCCTCCCAACAATAAAATTTTTATTACTTTCATTATCAATGTGGATCTGAATCCCTGTATCTACAGCAGCTATGTAATTTTTCATATTGCTCATCCGTACATAAAAAGAGCCCATTATCATGCCCTGCTTCGTTTATGGATTTTGCAATTTCTTCAATAGTCACCTTATCTGTGCGGTATACAACGATGAGTGTTTGGGTTTCTGCAGACCAAGAAACTTTTTTAACTCCTTGGATCAGTGCAGCATTCTCAATTCTTTCTTTACACATATCACAAATACCCGATACAACTAAAGTATCAGTAACAATTTGATTTTTACTTTCTTGGGCATTGATAGAATGTGAAAAACTAAGCGTTAGAAAAACACTTATAATTAATATTATGGTCGATTTCATTCTTTTAATTTTTAGTGAAAAATAATTGTATTAAAACAATCGCTAATAGAAAACTAAAAGAGTACTAACCATAAAAGATCAAAGAACAATACAAGATCGGTTTTTGCCCTATTAAAGGAGGTGGGTTTTTAACGATATATTGCTCATGAGAAATAGAATTTAGATTCAATTCTGATGTAAATTGCTCAGAATAGATCGATTCAATTATTGGGAAAAATAAGAATGCTTTTGAAACGACTTGTTCCTGATTGATCTGAAATATTATATCCTCATTGTAACAACAATCATCTTCATTCATTTCATTAGAACAACATGATGCTTCTTCCAATTTCTCACAACAGGAGTGAGAAGCTTCAGCATGACAAGCTTTTTCTGAAGCCATATTATGAACTATTTCATCACTTTTCACAGCTTCATTCATATCACCGCACTGGTGCACCCGTATGGTAAGCCCAATATTAAACGCCAAATAAAGCGTTGCAAATAATACTGATAAAACTGATCTCATAGCCATATGGTTCACTACAAAGCTAATAATTGTTTATTAAAGCATCAATTATCTTTTGTTAAATCAATCAAAAATGATGATCTCGATCGTATCATCGTCTTCTCTTGAATCTATTTTTGTGGATTCTAAAAGGTCCTTTTTTGATCTTTTTAATTCAGCAACTTCATTTTTAAGATCAACAATTTGAGCCCTCATATAATTGATCACGTCGAGACCTTCGATATTAATTCCCAGATCATTGGCCAAGCGAATACATCTTTCGAGGTTTTCAATGGACTCGGATGGAATATAAATTTGATTATTGGTCTTTATTACCTCTATCATTCCAAATTCAATAATGGAATGAACAAACTGAATATCCACTTTATGAAATTCACAAAAGAGTTCTATCTGGATTCCTTGATTTTTCATTTTCGAAGATTTTTTAATTCATTGAAAAGAGCGATCTCTTTTTCACTTAAATTCGAAGGCATATCTACATCCAAGGTGATATAAAGATCTCCATGACTATGGGGGTTTTTATATTTTGGAAAACCTTTGTTTTTTAATCGAATTTTTCCTCCTGGTTTACTTCCGGGTTTTACAACTATTTTAACTGAACTTTGCAGTGTATTTGCACTTAATTCACCACCAAGGATGAGGGTATATAGATCAACTTTTGCCTTAGTAAAAAGATCATCTCCTCTCCTTTCAAATATAGCGTCGGTTTCAATTCTAAAAGTGATATATAGGTCCCCTGCTGGTCCACCTTGTACTCCGGCACCACCTTGCCCCGAAATTTTGATAGTTTGTCCATCACTAATTCCCGCAGGTATTGTAATTCTTATCTTCTTCCCGTTTACAGTAAGCGTTTGTTTATGGGTTTCAGCAGCTTGTCTTAAAGTTAGTGTTAACTCAGCATTGAAATCTTGCCCTTTAAATGATGCCCTCCCTGAAGTGCTTCTATTAAATCCACCTCCAAACATCGAACTAAAAAAGTCTGAAAAATCTTCCCCTTGAGAAACATCGCCCCAAGCAGATCTTTGTTGTCTATTTCCTGCTCCACTTCCTCCTGAATAACCAGCTTTTTCAAATTGATCAGCATGCTTCCAATCCTTTCCATACTGATCGTATTTTTTTCTTTTTTCAGGATCGCTTAAAACCTCATTCGCCTCATTGATCTCTTTGAATTTTTTCTCGGAATCTGCATTCCCGGGATTAACATCAGGATGATATTTGCGTGCCAGACTTCTATAGGCTTTTTTAATATCCTTTTCAGTAGCATTTTTTGTCAGGCCAAGAACTTTATAATAATCTATATATTCCATCTTAAACCTATTTTACAGGTCTACCAAAGATAAGAAAGCAAGCGCTATTTATTTAAAGAATCGTATTTAAAAAATGAAAAATGAACTAGATAATCGCCAATAAACTATGGATTAAAAAGAAATAAAATCGCTTCTTTAAAACCATTCGACCATAGGGTTTCATTGTGCTTTGCTCCTTCAACTATTTTAAACTGTATCTGCTCCCTGGAATTATTATAACTCATAAAAAGCGAGTCCATTTCCATCATGTTAGCTACCATGTCTTTACTTTCATTTGATCCACATAATTCATAGATACGGATGGATTCACTTTTCTTTAATGGATATGAATATAGACTTGGCGCCATTTTAAATGCAGGTGAAAATATCCCGGCCAGATTAAAAACTTCACTTGCTGTTAAAATTCCATATGCAGCTATATTGGCTCCTAAAGACGAACCCATAATTCCGGTGTTTTCTTTATTAGATAAAGTACGATAATGACTATCGATAAAAGGTTTTAATGTTTCTATTAAAAATTCGAGATAAAGATCACCTTTTGGAGTGATATTATAATTTTCTGATTCTTCTATACTGTATTCATTAAGGCGATAAGAATCTCCGTGATCGATTCCTATCACAATTGGAATAATGTATCCTTGATCGAAAAGTGAATTTAAATGCTCATCCACATGCCATTCTCCAAAGCTTGAGCTTGCATCATCGAATAAGTTTTGTCCATCTTGCATATAAAGCACTGGATATTGCAAATCCTCTTCAATGTCATAGTCGGGAGGTAAATAGACCCAAATACGACGGTATCTATTTAGCTGGGGCATATAAAAACTATCGGTGATCATTTCAACATTATAGCTTAAGCTACTCTTTACTTTATTAGGAACTTTTGGATTTTTCCAATTAGCAACCTTTAAAACAATGGTATCAGGTCCTAAATAGGTATATAAACGATCTTCAATGTCTTTATTATCGGCGTTCACTTCGACTAAATCCCAACTTCCTCTGGTTAATTTATACTGGAGGTCCATTTCTAATTCAAGTGAATCTAAAAAGATAAAATACTTTCCATCACTATTTAGTGAAAAAGAGAATAATGGATCATTTGGAGTCCAATCATTGATGTTACCAGCAAAATATATTCTTGAATGTGAAGGGGTGTCATTTGGTACTTGATCAATTATAATGGTCAGCTGTGCATTTGCAACAGTAGTAACAAAGACTAAAAAAAAGACGATGAAGAATTTTAATTGAGAATGATTATTATTCATATATTATTGATAATCAATTTTATATATTACTTTAATTAAAGTATTTTATTCAATATTTATCATTTGAATGTTACTTATTTCTTTTGTACCAAATGCAGTTTTTACAATTTTTAAACCTTTACCAAAATTATCATAATAGTTAATGCTTTCGTGTGATTGAAGCAATATTATTTCTAATAATTGACCATGGATAGAATAGATGGATATTTCAGCTTCTTCACTTGTATTATTTTCGATTCTGGTATTTGTTTTATAAGGATTGGGATAGATGGAAATGAAATTTTCATTCATTGCAATATTCTCAATATTAACAGGTAATATCCCATTAGATGAATTTGGCGTTGGATAAGGGAAAAACACCCAGTTTGGATGAGCATCGGTCTGTCTTCCATAAGAAGTATCAGCAAATTGATTCCCAAAACTTAAGCCATCAATTAAAAGTGTATCCGCTTCATCTATTTTAAATAAACCAACATCTTCTCCATTGGCGCTCAATTTAAAATTGCTATGATCTGCACCCAGAGTAGTATCACCACTGCACCAAAATAAATAAAAGCCATTTGCTTCTATCGTAATATCAGGAATTGCCCATTTCGTGGAATTGGATAGATCATCACTTAAGTAGTAAGATGTTAAATTAATATCCTCATTTGAATTATTATAAAGTTCAACCCAATCAGAATAGAGTCCGACATTATCTTGTAAGGTCGATTCATTCTTAGCCATAAATTCATTTATTACCAGTGGATCTCCCTGTTCAATAAAATACGGAAGTGCTTCACAAGGAATTATTCTAGTATTATCGAGAATATCGTTTGCTTTAATTTGTAATTCTAATACTCCAATTTCGTCAAAGACACCAATCACATTCGCATAATAACCATCATTAGCTTCACCATCACCGTGTAAGCCATCATCATAAAGTAAGGTTGAATCCAATTCCCCTAAATAAGTATAAAGTGCATATACCGACTCCGGTATATCCTCATCTTCTACAAAGGCTTTTACCGAGACCGGAAGTGATGTTTCCAAAGGCTCTACATTAATATAGCGAATAATTGGAGCAATATTCTGTTCAATCACCTGATCATTTGCAGAACTGGCCCGAGCTACATAAAACGGTTTTACTCCGGAATCAACATGACCATAAGGAATGTCCATATCAAAAGAATCCCAAAATTCATCATAAGTAAATCCGTAATCCAGGATTCGGAAAGTATCTAATTCAGCATAGGGAGCAATCAGATCTCTGAAATTATCAATGGGTTCATTAAAATCAGCTTCTTCAAATTGGGCTGTAATATCCTTTATGAAAAATGAGAATATATCTTTCATCTCATCGCTTTCCATAAGTCGTTCATAAAGCGGCAAATAATCCCAATCGGGACTCCAATTATAGATGTTTTTCTGGGTCCAGTCTTCACCAAACCAGTCTATCCCTAGGGTGTTGTCGAGATCATAGGGAATGTATTGAAAACGATCAGTGGAAGGGTTATGATAGAGGTAATAGTTATTCTTATTAAAAGCATATGCATCCCAATTTCCTGTTAAAATATCAATAGCTACAATTTCTAAATAATCTTCAACATCAAATACTTTACTTAATTCACAATAGAGTTCATCAATAGGAGTATTATTAAGAACATCAATGAAATTTGAAAGGTCGCTGTAGTCGTCAAGATCATTATTATTTTTCAAATCATATACTCTTCTACCACCAGTTTCCATCTTATAAACCTCCGGATCAGTTGAAATAAATTGAAGATTTGCCGGCCAAAGACATTTATACAAATTCCCATTACTATTTCCATAGCGGAGTTTAAGAAAATCATCATTGATATGTTCTACATTGATATAGATCCCATAGTATACCTGATTTATATAAAATTCGGTGTATGCCACTCGAGTTGAAGGCAATTGATTCTTTCTTAATAAATCCCAGTTTAATTTGGATCGAACGATACTTGGATCATTGTGTTCACCATTTAGATTTATTTTTTTCAGACTT
>JAHECK010000040.1 GCA_024641785.1 Flavobacteriales bacterium
TTGGTGGAAGTAGAGTTCAGATCGGTGGACCAACCGGGGCATTTATTGTTATCATCTATGCCATCGTTCAAGAGCATGGTACAAATGGATTGATCATCGCCACTTTTATGGCTGGAATTATCATCATAGGATTTGGATTAGCCCGATTGGGAAATCTACTGAAATTTATCCCCTACTCCCTTATTGTCGGCTTTACAAGCGGAATCGCAGTAATCATTTTCTCATCTCAAATAAATCAATTCTTTGGTCTTGATATAAAAAACATCCCTGCTGATTTTATCGAAAAGTGGTTAATTTATTTCAAGAATTTCGATCACATCAATGGCTTTGCGATTGCCATAGCCACTTTTACGGTTTTGTTAACAATCTATTTTCAAAAATTGCTAAAAGCGATTCCCGGATCCATCATTGCTATTTTGATCACAACTATTATTGTTTATTATTTCAACATCCCTGTTGATACGATTGAAAGTAATTATGGCGAGATCCCTAATCACTTTAATATGCCTTCCCTTCCATATTTTGATTATGAAATAGTAAAATCATTAATACAACCTGCTTTTGCTATAGCCTTATTGGGAAGTATAGAGTCGCTTTTATCTGCTGTGGTTTCAGATTCAATGATAGGTGGGAAACACCGTTCAAATATGGAGCTAATCGCTCAGGGATCTGCAAATATCATTTCCTCTATTTTTGGCGGAATTCCCGCTACCGGAGCAATTGCAAGAACCGCAACAAATGTTAAAAATGGAGGTAGAACTCCAATTGCAGGAATTGTTCATGCATTGGTATTGTTGGCTATCATGCTACTATTGGCTCCCTATGCTAAGCTAATACCTCTTTCTTGTCTTGCCGGAATATTAATCGTTGTTGCTTACCATATGAGCGAATGGAGGCAATTTAGATCAATATTAAAGGGAAACAAAATGGACATTATTATTTTGCTCACTACTTTCTTTTTGACAATTATATTCGACTTGGTCATCGCCATTGAAATTGGGATCGTTCTTTCGAGTTTTATGTTTATGAAGAGAATGAGTGATTCTCTGGTGATTCAAAATATTAGTTCAGAATTCAGAACGAAAGAAAATCTTTTTGAGGATGAGATCCTTGATCTTCCAAAGAAGGTACTCTTATATGAAATAAACGGACCTTTATTTTTTGGTGCAGCACGCCAATTTCAAGAAACAATAATAAATACGAGTCTAAGTCCTAAAGTCATTATTATCAGAATGCGATATGTTCCAATGATCGATGCTACAGGTTATCAAAGTTTAAAAGAGATTATTAATTCCTTTAACAGTAGGAATATAAAAGTGATCCTTTCCGGTATCAGTGCGGAACTTAACATTGATTTTAGAAAAAATAATATGTTTTCTATTTTGGATGAAGAACTTGTTCAACCGGATGTTCAAAAGGCGATAGAAAAATCAATAGAGCTATTGAAGAGCAAGTAAAAGGCTTTATGTATAAAAAAAGGTGACAACCTCTCGATCATCACCTAATATCTATACTTATTACCAGCTGCTAGTTACTAAATACTATCAACTAAGTATTAATAAATCTCTCTACCTGCAAAATGAAAAGCACCTTCGATAGCTGCATTTTCATCGCTATCAGAACCATGTACTGCATTTTCTCCAATAGATGAAGCATATGCTTTTCTGATGGTACCTTCAGCTGCTTCCGCTGGGTTTGTTGCTCCAATAAGTGTTCTAAAGTCAGCGACAGCATTATCTTTTTCTAAAATAGCAGCTACGATTGTTCCAGAGATCATAAATTCAACTAGCTCTCCGAAAAATGGTCTTGCACTATGTACAGCATAAAATGCTTGGGCATCTTGTTTGCTTAAACGAGTATATTTCATGGCAACGATTTTAAATCCTGCCTCATTAATCATTTGTAAAATGTTTCCGATGTTCCCTGCGTTTACTGCATCGGGCTTAATCATTGTAAATGTTCTGTTACTTGACATGTTAATCTGTTTTTTTTATTTGGGCGCGAAGATAAGTATTAAGCTTCACTTTTTTTAATAAATGAAAAGAAGAATATTTTAGATTTCTTTGACGCTGATAATCTTTACCGGACAGCGCTCTGCGGCGATCTTATTATCAGAATATTCATCATGGTTTACGCGAATCGTATGAAAGCCTCTACGGTCAGTTGAACCTAGCAGAACCGCTTTTCCATCTTTTTTAGACATTCGCCATCTATATGCAGCTACTTCTACGCAATAATTGCATCCAATACATTTTTCCCGCTGAAGCGTGATCACAACCATTAATTGGCAACTATTTTATACAACTTATCTGAAGGACGAATTTTAGTACTTAATGGAATAGAACAATTCATTCCCTTTTTGGCGATCTCAACTTTTTCCAAGTCTACTCTGATCTCTAGCGCTTCCAATTCAATAACTCCTGTCGTAGGACCGGTAATAAGCAGTTTATCCCCTATTTTTAAAGATCCGGCTTCTATTTTAAATTCCCCTACACCGATATTTTCAAAGAATTTAACTCCTTTTCCAACATATACTTTTTTCTCTGTCGCTTTCGATCCATTCGAATCTGTCCAGGAACCTAATTGCTGTCCCATATAATAACCATTCCAAAAACCACGATTATAAACCGTTGATAGATTATTCATCCATTCTTTTGCTTTTTCGGTGGTGTAAGTTCCTTCTTCAATGGCATCTAATGCTTCGCGATAGGCTTTGATAGTCGTATAAACATAATCAGCAGCTCTACCTCTACCTTCGATCTTTAACACTTTCACACCGGCATTCACCACATGATCTAAAATATCTATAGTGCAAAGATCTTCTGGCGACATGATGTACTCATTGTCAATCTCTAATTCATGGCCATCTTCTAGGTCGATCACTTTATAAGTCCGTCTGCAATTTTGAACACATGCTCCTCTGTTAGCAGAAGAATTTTGGGTATGAAGACTTAGGTAACATTTACCTGAAACGGCCATACAAAGTGCTCCATGACCAAATATTTCAATTTCAATAAGGTCGCCTTTCGGACCTCTTACATTTTCCTTTTTTATCGCCTCCGTAATCATTTTCACCTGTGTAAGACTCAATTCTCTTGAAAGAACCATCACATCAGAAAAATGACTGTAGAATTTTACGGTCTCAATATTCGTTACATTCAATTGAGTTGATATATGAACTTCCATTCCAACACTAAATGCATAATTTATCACCGCCTGATCTGAAGCAATAACAGCTGAAATACCTGCTTTTTGCGCAGCATTTACAATGGTTTTGATCAATGATAGATCATGATCATAAATAATGGTATTAAGCGTGATGTAAGATTTCACACCTGCTTTGGATGTTCTTTTAGCGATCTCTTTTAGATCTTCTAAAGTAAAATTAATCGATGATTTGGCACGCATGTTAAGTTGCTCTATACCAAAATACACTGAATCTGCTCCTGCCTGGATGGCAGCCATCAGCGCTTCAAAAGAGCCTGCAGGAGCCATCAATTCCACAATCGATTTCCTATTATTCATTTCCAAGTTTGTTTGGCGGCAAAAATAGTCTAATTATTTTTTATGAATAGATGATTTAACTAAATATTATTACTGCTCAAATAAAGCTTAGCTTCATATTTAGCGTAGCTATGCTTTAGGATATTCGATTCGCACGTGATATACATTGATCAGCATTTTTATAAAGATTTTTTTAATAATCGTAATATCTCTGAAGGTAATATTGGCATTGCTAAACTGATCCTTTTCAATTAAATAATCGATGATTCCATGTACTAGTTTTTCAATCGAATCGCTATTGATCTCCTTCATGCTTCTTGATGCAGCTTCTACTCCATCGGCCATCATTAAAACAGCAGTTTCTTTGGAATAGGGCTTTGGTCCGGGATAACTAAACAAGGCTTCATTCACTTCAGAATCAGGATTATCAATAATAAAAGAACGGTAAAAATATTCGGCACGGGTAGTACCGTGATGCGTACGAATAAAATCAATGATCTGATCGGGAATATTACTCCTTTTGGCCATTTCAATTCCATCCAATACATGCTGAACAATGATTTGTCCACTTTCTTCAAATGATAATTCATCATGAGGATTGATCCCATGCATTTGATTTTCGATAAAAAACATTGGGTTTTTCATCTTTCCTATATCGTGATATAAAGCTCCTACCCTAACTAGAAGTTCATGTCCGCCAATATTATGGATCGCTGCTCCTGCCATATTTGCAACTTGCAGGGAATGTTGGAATGTTCCCGGGGCTTTTTCTGCTAGTTCACGTAATAAGGTATTATTCATATCCGTCATTTCGATCAAAGTGAGATCGGATATAAAACCAAATATTCTCTCAAATAAATAGATAAGAGGATATGCCAGCAAAGTAAGAACTGCATTAGCCGCGAAGAATCTGAATGAAGTCCATTCCATTTGATCAATTGAACCGACTTTATAAATTTCAATACTGAAGAAAATCAAAGAATAAGCAATAAATATGGTTATTGCAGTTAAGAAAAAATGGGAACGACGTCTTAAGTTTTTAAGAGAAAATAATACGATGAGTCCGGCAATGATCTGAAGAACGATAAACTCATAAGGATTGGGAACAAGACTAGCGCTTAGCAATACATTTACAATATGAATAAATAATGCTAATCTTAATTCAAAAAATGCCCTGATTATTAATGGGAAAATGAGCATTGGAACCAAATAAATACTTATCCCATTATCATAAACACTTACTTTAACCAAAACCACTACTAATATGTATATCAGTAGTATAAATGACCAGCCCGTCTGACTAAAAATGATTGATCTTATAAATTGTTCTAAGTATTTATAGCTGATCCAAAGTAATATTAAGACAAATAATAGACTACCAAATATTAAAAACAGATTATTCTGACTACCCCCTAATTTATTGTTGTATTGCTTTTTGAGGGAATTTAGAATCACTTCATTTTCGCTACTAACAACTTCACCACGCTGAATAATAATGGTTCCTTTTTCAATTTTTCCTTTGTAAAAAGAGAGAGCGTCAATGGCTTCTTCACTTATTATTTCCGTCTTTGAAACATTAAAGTGAATATTATAGTCAAGTGCTTGTTCTAGGATTTTTTGATACCAATTGATATTGACCTTTGAACTATCGGGATTTAATGAATTAAAAGAATTAAGGGCATCTACTAGGCTTAAAAATGAGGAAATATCCATTTCTGTTCCTCCTTCATTTTCCTCAAGGAAAATATAGCCTTCAAGCGATGGTTTCCCATCTTCATCATTTAGTAAAACCAATCCTTGTGCATAGACCTCTTTTAATTGATTGTAACTCGCAATCCTGAGCTCTTCTAAATAATCAGCATCTTTTTCATTTATTAATAATAAAGGGATATTATCTATCCATTCAGAATCAAATTTAATAAGGGCTTCTTCTTCTTTTAAATAATCTCGGGTATATACAGGAATAATAGACTCTTGAATTAATTCTTTTTCTGATTGGATCTCAGCATCTGTTTTAAGTATAGCAAAGTCAAAAGGGGCAAGCAGATCTTCATTTTGCCATGGACTTCCGGGATAGTATTCATAGTTGAAACTTACATTCGTTGGGTAAAGCAGTAAGATAACAATGGCTGTAACTATGGCTAAAGCACCTCTATAAATAGAAATATGCTTATTTCTTAAATCATCGAAAAACTTGCCGACTAAATTCATTAAAAGAGAATATGTTTGGTGAAAGTAAAAATTAAAGTTAAGCTGAAAAAACAAGTTGATCGATATGATTTATTTCGCAACTTTATATTATTAATTTTGTCGAAGTTAAATTTAAAAAAATGGAAGGAAAAGAAGTTTATATAGTTTCTGCAGTTAGAACTCCAATTGGAAGTTTTAATGGGAGTTTATCAACTATACCGGCACCTAAATTAGGAGCAATAGCAATAAAAGGAGCTTTGTCAAAAGCAGGCATTGATCCTAAGGAAGTGGATGAAGTTTTTATGGGAAATGTTTTACAAGCCGGAGTTGGACAAGCCCCTGCTCGTCAAGCAGCAATATTTGCAGGATTAGGAAATAATGTTCCTTGTACGACAGTAAATAAAGTATGTGCAAGTGGAATGAAGGCAATTGCATTAGCAACTCAAAGTATATTATTAGGAGATAATGATTGTGTGGTTGCCGGCGGAATGGAAAACATGTCGATGGTACCTCATTTATTAATGGGCACACGAGTAGGTCATAAATTAGGAGATTTTAAAGCGGTAGATGGACTTATACTTGACGGATTGCAAGATGTTTACAATAATTACCACATGGGTGTTGCTGCTGAACTTTGCGCTACTGAATGCAATATTAGTCGTGAAGAGCAGGATGCATTTGCAATTGAATCCTATAAAAGAAGTGCGAAAGCTTGGGAAAACGGTAAGTTTTCCGAAGAAATTGTTGCTGTTGAAGTACCTCAAAGAAAAGGGAATCCGATTGTGGTTTCCGTGGATGAAGAATTTACAAAAGTACAATTTGAGAAGGTTGCTGCACTAAGAGGAGCTTTTCAAAAAGACGGAACAGTTACCGCAGCAAATGCTTCAACCATTAATGATGGAGCTGCAGCTCTTGTTTTAATGAGTAAAGAAAAAATGGATTCCCTTGGATTAAAGCCACTTGCAAAAATATTAAGCTATGGCGACGCAGCTCTTGCCCCTGAATATTTTACGCAAGCTCCTTCAAAAGCAATTCCGGTAGCTTTAGCCCGTGCGGGTAAAAAAATTGAAGACGTTGATTTTTGGGAAGTTAATCAGGCTTTTTCTGTTGTTAGTTTAGCTAATATGCAAAAACTGAAATTGGATTCTTCTAAAGTAGATGTTAATGGAGGCGCTGTTGCATTAGGCCACCCACTTGGTGTTTCCGGTGCTAGAATTATAGTTACCCTTATCAATGTTTTAAAGCAAAATAATGGGAAAATTGGTGCTGCCGGAATTTGTAATGGTGGCGGAGGAGCTTCTGCTATGGTTATCGAAAATATAAAATAAGGATTTAAATGGCTAAAGGCATTTGTAAATATCCACTCGTTGCATGTAGACGTGAAGCAAATGAAAGGTCAGAAATGATCACTCAGTTGCTCTATGGAGAAATTTATGAGATCATCGAGGAAATTCCATCCTGGATCAAAATTAAATGCCTTCGCGATAGTTATGAGTCGTGGATCGACAGAAAGCTGCATACTCCATTAAGTGAAAATCTGAAAATTAAATTTATCGCTTCAGAAGCTTATAATGAAATTATTGAGAATGGAAATAAGATGATCGTACCCGGTGCTTCAATCATCTATTCGGATCAAAAACAATTTAATAATAGTAAAGACCTCATTGAAAGTGCGCTTAAATTTTTAGGCGCACCTTATTTATGGGGTGGTAAAAGTATTTGGGGAATTGATTGCTCAGGATTTGTTCAGGTAGTTTTTCAAATGCATGGAATGGATCTGAGTAGAGATGCTTACCAGCAGGCTGAATTGGGCGAAACAATTGAATTTAACGACTTGATTCAGGCAGGAGATCTCGCTTTCTTTTCAAAAGGGGATGATCGAATATCACATGTTGGAATTTGCTTAAATAAAGAACAAATTATTCATGCTTCGGGTAAAGTTCGCATCGATAAACTCGATCATCATGGAATCTATAATGTTGATAATCAAAGTTATTCTCATGAATTACGCATCGTTAAACGCATAAAAAAAGCTGTCGATAAAAATGCCTAGGCAAAGTTAGTTTTCGACAGCTTTCGTTTCGTTGTTGTTAAAGTGCAACGCATATTTCAACTTAGAATTACAAAATACTACCCTAATAATTCATCTGTTAAAACGATAAATCAAATTTACAAAAGATATTAAAACTCATCTAAGAGTTTTTACGTATTTTTTTAATTTTTTTTCAAAAAAGCATAGCTTACTTTTGCCATATCTTATAGGAAACGAATATGAAATCATTTGAAATACCGGAATTTTATCGAAGTGGATTTATTGGGGAGATCAAAAAGTTACGGAAGTTGACTGACCCAAAAAAAAACGACACACTACCTACTCTGCTTGATTTTGGACCGGTTCGATTTATAATTGCTCGTCATTTCGGTTTTTGTTTTGGAGTTGAAAATGCCATTGAAATATCTTATCAGGCGATCGAAGAGAATCCTGATAAACGAATATTTCTTTTATCGCAGATGATTCATAATCCGGTTGTTAATGATGATCTATATGATAGAGGTATCCGATTTATAATGGATCCCCATGGCAAAATGTTTATTGAATGGAGTGAACTCACAAAAGATGATATCGTAATTATTCCTGCATTTGGAACCACTTTGGAAATTGAACAAAGACTCAAAGACATGGATATTAATGTAGCAAAATATAATACTACCTGTCCTTTTGTTGAACGTGTTTGGAAAAAATCTGAAAAATTAGGGCAAGATCATCATAGTATAATAATTCATGGAAAACATATGCATGAAGAAACGAAAGCAACTTTTTCTCATGCAAATGCCACTTCACCTTCTATAATTATCAGAGATTTAGAAGAGGCGAAAATTTTAGGAAAGGTAATAAGTGGTGAATATGATAAATCTGTATTTTATTCTTCATTTGAAAATCGATATTCAAAAGGGTTTGATCCGGATAAAGACCTAAAAAAAGTGGGTGTTGTTAATCAAACCACCATGCTTGCAAGTGAGACACAAGAGATCTCTGATTATATAAAAGGAATATACATCCAAAAGTTTGGTGAAGAGAAAAGCAAAGATCATTTTGCCGATACTCGTGATACCCTTTGTTATGCAACGAATGACAATCAAGAAGCAACAAAAGGATTATTAGAACATGAAGCGGATCTTGCTATTGTGGTTGGGGGTTACAATTCATCAAACACTTCGCATATTGTCCATCTTTTAGAACAAAAATTCCCTACCTATTTTATTAATACTGAAAAAGAGATAGAATCAGATAAGGGAATTTGGCATTTTAATTACGAGGCACAAGAAAGAATCTTTACAAAAGACTATTTGCCTAAAAAAGATGTATTAACTGTTGTTTTAACATCTGGTGCATCCTGTCCTGATAGCCAAGTTGAAATGGTTATAGATCGAATACTATCCTTTTTTGACAATACAAACAGCAAAAAGAAAGTACTTGATCTAATTCTGAATTATTGATTAGCTTTAATAGTTTTTGGTTTTGGCATTGTATTAATAGGGCTTGTTTCTACCTTCCATTTATAACTGGAGAAAATACTATATACTATTTGTTGTATTGATTTTTGACTTGCTGTTTCTTGCGTAACGCTTTGGGTACCTATCCCCTGCCAAATAGCTCTATCCTTATTGTTATCAACCAATTCAATGATAAGCGAACCTTCGGTGTAATCGACAACCTGATAATTTTCATAATATGAATAGCCTCCATAATAACCATAATAATAAGGACTTCCACCATACATTCCACCACTAACACCTGTAGTTGAAACTTTTGTTTCATCATTTAATTTTACATAATAATATACTTCAATATCAGGATTATCCGATAAAGTATAGCCTCTATCCATCAATTCGTCAATAATGGCTTCTTCAATAAATGAAACCGTCATCATCTTTAACGGAGTAGATTCCATCTCACCAGATTGGTAGGTTTTTATATTAAAGGTTTTAAAAGAAGAAAAATCAGCATTTTTATCATAATCTGCTGTTACTTTTAAATCACTGCATGAATTAAAAAGGAATAAAATGCTTAAAAAAAAGAGGTAAATGTGTTTTTTCATTTCAAAAAAATTAATATTTCAATATATAAAGGCAAAAGTATTATTATTCAAAGATAATGTACAATTGAATAAAGATTTAAACGCAATTCAAATGCATAGGTTAATAGAAATCTCTAAAAAACACAACGAAATAGAGGAAACTTCGTTAAATTTATAGTGTAATGATGCGCAAAACAATATACATATTTCTATGTATGGTATTTGCGATGGAGCTTTGGAGCCAGCAAATACCTAATTCCTCAAAGATAGTGAGAGTTCATATCGAAAATGGGGATACCATGCCTTATGTTCTATTACCAGATTTTAATTATACCGAGTTAAGAAAAAACAGAAGTAAGCGTCAGCAAAGGCAATGGAATCGTTTAATGACCAACATTGTAAAAGTATATCCTTATGCTAAAATCACCGGCGAACTGCTCGAATATTATGATCAAGAATTAGCCAAGATTGAAGATGAAAATGATCGTAAAAAATACATGGCAGAAGCTGAAGAAGTAGTTAAAGCTGAATTTAGAGGCGAAATTACAAATATGACGATCAGTCAAGGTAAAGTGCTGGTGAAATTGATCGACAGAGAAACAGGACAAACTTCTTACGAGCTAATAAAAGAATTGAGAAGCGGTTTTACTGCATTTATGTGGAATTCTGTGGCCTTACTATTCGGCAACAGTTTAAAGGCTGAATATGATCCCATCGAAGACGCAGATATTGAACAGATCGTACAAATGATCGAACGGGGAGAAATTGCGGTTGCATGGCGCGATGCAGCTACAGCAAAAGCAAGGTCAGATCTTGACAAGAAAAAAAGAAGGGATCTGCGGAAAAAAAACCGAAAAGAACAAAAAGATCTTAAAAAAAATATCTGATTTTATACACATACTTATGTGTCTTACTAACTATGGTTAGGCCTTGTTTATTTACGCTTTAATTGTGTATTTTCGTTATGTTTAAAACCAGGAATACACTTTTATATGTCGAAAAATATTAGTTTTCTTACAGGGAGAAAAGGTCTAGAAACGAACTTATTTGATCTACTAGGTAAAGAGTCGCTAGAAACAGGGACTCCATCAAAAGAAAATCTCAAAAAACTTGCTGATGAATTTCTCATTGGAGCAGCCAACACCTATGGATCTGCTACTTTTTACGACTTCATGAAGCCTGAGAACAAAGGCAAAGAAGTTTATATCTGTAATGGATCAGTTTGTTTATGCGCAGGAACTCAGGATAAATTACACCAAGATCTTACTGAATATATAGATGAAAGCAAAATAGGTCACATGACTTGTTTAGGACGATGTCATGAAAACAGTGCTTTTAATTATAAGGGAAATAACTATTCTAATTTAAGCAAGGCGGAAATAAAAGAATTATTCGCTACTCAATTTAAGCAAAAGGATAAATATAAAGTGGCTTCTTCGGGAAATCCGATACTTACATCTCCTACCGGTAAAAATCAATCTTATTATCAGCTTTTAGATAAAATGCTTGGTATGGATCCAAAAGAAGTATTAGAAGAAATTAAGTCTTCTCAACTGAAAGGTCGTGGTGGAGCAGGCTTTCCAATGGGAATAAAGCTTGATACAGCCGCAAATACAAAAGCGAAAACAAAATTTATTATTTGTAATGCTGATGAAGGTGATCCAGGAGCCTATACAGATCGATATATCATGGAAGAACGACCTCATTCTCTTTTATTAGGGATGATTGTGGCAGGATATGCTGTAGGAGCAAAATGGGGTGTATTATATATCCGGGGAGAATATCCGGAATCCGTCGTGATCATTGAAAAAGCGATTGCAGAACTTTATGAGGAAGGGATTTTACCTCTTGCTTCAAATAAACATGATTTTTCTTTTCAATTTAAGGTCATTAAAGCACAAGGAGCTTATATCTGTGGTGAAGAGACCGCATTGATCAGTTCGATTGAAGGTCAGCGTCCTGAAGTTAGGATTCGCCCTCCTTTTCCTGCAGTTGAAGGTTTATTTAATATGCCAACTATCGTTAATAATGTAGAAACCTTAGCAAATGTTCCTTTTATACTTAAGAATGGTGGAAATCACTATAAAGGTATAGGAACCTCCTATTCTACTGGAACTAAATTGGTTTCACTAGATAGCTTCTTTAATAGACCAGGAATTTATGAAGTTGATATGGGTACGCCTATGAGAACGATCATCGATGATCTGGGAGGTGGATTTAAACAAGCTATAAAAGCGATTCATATTGGTGGCCCTCTTGGTGGATTAGTACCTATTGAAAAAGCATACGAAATGAATTTGGATTATGAAACATTCAAAAACAATGGATTTTTATTGGGTCACGCTTCCTTTGTTTCTATTCCACAGGAATTTCCATTAGTAAAATATTTACAACATCTATTTGAATTTACTTCTTTCGAAAGTTGTGGAAAGTGCTTTCCATGTCGTTTAGGTTCAAAAAGAGGAAGTGAAATGCTGCAAAAATCTATGAACTCAGATTATAAAATCGATCGGGAATTATTTAATGATCTTTTGGATACATTAGAGCAAGGGTCCTTATGCGCACTCGGTGGTGGTCTGCCTTTACCTGTGAGAAATGCACTTCAGTATTTTGATGCGGAATTGAGTCAGTATTTTGAAGCTAAAGTGATCTATTAATTGAATTAGAAAAAAGTATGAAAGTTGCCTATATAAATAACGAAGCATTTGAAATGAAAGAAGGAGAAACCATTCTTTCTTTTTTAAGAAGACATCAGGGAAAAGACAGTGTTCCAACCTTATGTGATGCTCCAAATTTAGATCCTTTTGGTTCTTGCAGAGTTTGTAGTGTTGATGTGGCATTAGAAAAAGACGGGAATGCTCGTCCTATGGCCTCTTGCCATGCTCCTTTAAATGAAAATTATTATATCTATCCAGATTCTCCGAAAATAGAGAAGCTGCGTAAAAATATTATTGAACTCGTTTTAACCGATCATCCTCTCGATTGTTTAACCTGTGAAGTAAATAATAACTGTGAGTTACAAGAAGTTGCTGCCCGCGTCGGAATTAGAGATGTTCGTTATCCTGCAGGAGAAACGCATCTTCATAGAAAAAAAGATCTGAGTCATGCTTATATGACAAGTGATCTATCAAAATGCATAAACTGTTACCGCTGTGTGCGCGCATGTGATGAAGTACAAGGTCAATTTGTATTGAGCATGGCAGGCAGAGGATTTGACAATAAGATCGTAATGGGTATGGATCAGACTTTCGCAGAATCTGATTGTGTAAGTTGTGGCGCTTGTTCTCAAGCCTGTCCTACATCAGCCATCTCTGATATTTTCGAATCAAAATCGATAATAGCTAAAGATAAAACAAGAACTATCTGCACTTACTGTGGTGTTGGTTGTAACCTAGAAGTTTCATCAGTTGGAGAAGAAATATTAAGTATTCGTGCACCATATGATGAAGAAGTGAATCAGGGACATACCTGTTTAAAAGGGCGTTATGCCTTTTCATTCTACAATCATTCAGAACGACTTCGTGATCCAATGATCAAACGAAATGGAGTTTTCGAAAAAGTGAGCTGGGATGAAGCTTACACCTTTATTGTTGATAAATTCAATTCGATAAAAGAAAATCATGGTCCGGATGCTATTGCAGCTGTTTCTTCTTCCCGATGTACGAACGAGGAAAATTATTTAATGCAAAAATTTACCAGGGCGGTAATTGGGACCAATAATATTGATGGCTGTGCTCGGGTATGCCACTCTCCTACTGCCTTAGGAATGCAGCGTTCATTTGGAACAGGTGCGGCTACCAATTCTATTGAAGATATAAAACTTACTAATTGTATGATGGTTATCGGTGCTAATCCTACCGAAGCCCATCCTGTAACGGGAGTTAAGATCAAGCAACGAGCAATGAAAGGAAATACCTTGATCGTTATCGATCCTCGTACAACTGAATTGGCAAAATATGCTGATTTTCATTTACCGGTACGACCGGGATCAAATGTGGCTGTACTCAACATGATGCTGCACTATATTATCCTAGAAGGCCTTGAAGACACAAATTTTATTAGCTCAAGGACAGAAGGTTATGATCAATTTAAAAAAGAGATACTTGAACTAGATATTGACGAAATGGAAAAGATCTGTGGCGTCGATAAAGACTTAGTAAAAAAGGCAGCAATCGCTTATGCAAGTGCTCCAAATGCAATGTCATTTCATGGATTAGGGGTTACAGAACATAGTCAGGGAACCTTTACTGTTCAGCTTATTTCTGATCTAGCAATGGTTACCGGAAATATTGGTAGACCGGGCGTAGGTGTAAATCCACTGCGTGGACAAAATAATGTTCAGGGAAGTGCAGATATGGGTGTTCAACCACACCAAGGAGCTGGTTATATGGATGTTAATAATCCTGATGTAATAGAAAAATATCATAAATTCTATGGTGTACCCGTTCCTTTAGGGGAAGGATTGAAAATCCCGGAGATGTTCGACGCTGCCTTGGATTCAAGACTAAAAGGAATGTGGATCATCGGAGAAGATCTTGCGCAAACCGATCCAAATACACAAAAAGTAGTTAAATCATTAAAAAATCTTGAAATACTAGTTGTACAAGAATTATTCATGACAGAGACGGCTTTGTTAGCTGATGTGATTTTACCCGGTGCTTCATTCTTAGAAAAAAGTGGAACATTTACCAATGGAGAACGAAGAATACAAAGAGTAAATGCAGTGGTTAAACCTGTTGGAAATTCAAAAGTTGATGGTCAAATAATCATTGACATTATGAACAGAATGGGCTATAAACAGGCCGATTATGATCCAAAAACAATGTTGGAAGAGATTTCACAGATCGTACATTTCTTTAAGGGGGTGACCTGGGATAGATTAGGAATTAATGGCTTACAATGGCCTGTATTAGAAGATGGTACAGATACTAAGATTCTGCATACAAAAGAATTTAGAAGAGGAAAAGGGAAACTTACCAATTTTGATTTCAAAGAATCGATGGAAATTGAGAAACATGGTAAAGAGTATCCATTTATTTTGACCACTAATAGAGATCTGGAACACTATAATTGTGGTGCGATGACGCGTAGAACTAATAATGTATTAATTAATACGCAGGATGTTTTATGGATCAATCCGATAGATGCAAAGAGCAAAGGTGTTAAAGACGGAGATCTAGTTTGCATTGAATCAGCAAGAGGAAAAGTTGATATTCGAGCATGGGTAACCGAGGATGTAAGACAAGGAGTACTAAGCACTACCTTCCACTTCCCGGAGATCATGATCAATAATATTACCTCTGATGTACATGATTCAGAGGCCATGTGCCCTGAATACAAAGTGGTTTCTGTTGATTTTAGAAAGGCGAAAAATGTGGCTTTCAGAAAAGAAGGTGAGTTTATTCAGAATGCTTAAATTCTAATAAGTAGTTATTATATTAATTAGGACTATTTACTACTTTTGCGCCGCATGAATAAAGAAGTAACACCTTACCAAAAGGAAGACAGCGGTAAAAAAGAACAAGTAGCTGAAATGTTCGATAATATTTCAGGTAGTTATGATTTTCTAAATCATTTTCTGTCTCTTGGAATCGATACAATCTGGAGAAAAAAGGCTATTGATCAGCTTAAAGAACTTCAACCTAAAACGATGTTAGACGTTGCTACCGGAACCGGTGACTTTGCTTTAATGGCACATAAAAGATTGAATCCCGATATTATTACAGGAATCGATATTTCAGAAGGCATGTTAAAGGTTGGTTTGGAAAAAATGCAGGAAAAGGGTCTATCCAATAAGATTCATCTTCAATATGGCGATTCAGAAAACATGCCCTTTGAAGACGATCGCTTCGATGCAATAACTGTTGCCTATGGCGTGCGAAACTTTGAGGATTTACTAAAAGGTTTGCAAGAAATGCATCGGGTATTGAAAGTAGGCGGAAAAACAGTTGTACTTGAATTTAGCAATCCTAAAAAATTCCCTGTAAAGCAAGCTTTTAGCATCTATTTCAAGTATATATTACCGACCATCGGAAAATTAGTTTCAAAAGATAATCGAGCATATTCTTATCTTCCGGAAAGTGTGAAAGCCTTTCCAGAAGGAGATTCCTTTTTAGCGATATTTAAAAAGGCAGGATTTAAAAAAACAAAACAAATAAAATTATCGGGTGGAATTTCATCAATTTACATTGGTGAAAAATAAATAGCATATTTTAGAGTTTAATCCATTATGAATCGAATCCTTTCCATATTTATCCTTTTTTTCATTGGAATCACAGCGGTTCAGGGACAATATAGAAATAAAGAGAAAGTTCAGAATTTAACTGATTTCGATAATAATCCATATCACTTCGGCTTTATCCTTTCAGTTAATACTTCTAATTTAGTCGTTCAATTAAAGGATCAAACGCAATTTACAGATTCATTATTATTTCTTCAGACCGTTAGTCAGCCCGGTTTTAATTTAGGGATGTTAGCTTCTTTGGATATGTCTAAAAACTGGCATTTACGCTTCATTCCTACCCTGTCATTTGATGAACGTATTTTAGAATTTACCTTTTTGGAAACGGATGGATCTATTGATATATTAAAGAAAAATGTAAGTTCCACTTATATTGATTTTCCTATACTACTTAAATACCGAACTGATAGGATCAATAATTTCGCAATGTACATGCTTGGTGGTGCTGCTTTTAGTTTGGATGTAGCCTCACAAAAAGATGTGAACAATAATCGTGAAGATGAAGCCATCGTTAAGATCTCAAATACCAATTATTCAGCTCATCTTGGGGTTGGTTTTGATTTTTTCCTTCCCTATTTCAAGTTTGGAATCGAACTTAAATCTGTTTTAGGTTTAAAAAATGTATTGATTGATGATATGACTAAGTTTTCAGATCCGATCGAAAGTATTAAAACACGATCTTTTGTCATTTCATTTACTTTTGAAGGATGATAAGGGATATTGAATTTAGACTATCAGCAGATAAAGGATTTAATACAGCGTTTCATCATTCTTTCTTAAAAAAGAAATTAGGAATTTCAGGATCGGATAAAGCCCATTTTCAGCTTATTAAAAGATCTCTTGATGCTCGAAAAGGGAAAAAGCAATATATTCTTAAGTATAAAATATTTATAAATGAAGCTCCTGTTAAGGACCATTTTGAATTAATTAAAATCGATCTGGATCTAAAAAAGCGAGTACTTATTGTTGGCTCAGGTCCAGCAGGATTGTTTGCTGCGATTGATCTCATTTCCAAAGGCATTACACCAATCATTCTTGAACGAGGAAAAAACGTAAGAGATAGAAGAAAAGATCTGGTTAAAATTTCAAGGATGCAAACGGTCGATCCGGATTCAAATTATTGTTTTGGAGAAGGAGGAGCCGGCACCTATTCTGACGGGAAGTTATATACCCGATCTAAAAAAAGAGGTAATGTTGAACGTATCCTTCAAATACTGGTTCATTTTGGAGCAGATGAATCCATTTTAATCGATTCACATCCTCATATCGGGACAAATAAACTTCCGGGCATCATCGAAAATATTCGAAAGTATATTTTAGATTCCGGAGGTGAAATACACTTCAATTCTCGAGTAAATGATTTGATCATTAATGATGATCGGATTTTTGGAGTGATTGATAGTAATGGAGAAAGATATGAAGGAGATGCAGTAATACTTGCTACCGGTCATTCAGCCAGCGACATCTATCATTTACTAAATGACAAGAATGTTTTACTAGAGTCAAAGGCATTCGCAATAGGTGTAAGAATTGAACACCCTCAATCCATCATCGACAAAATACAGTATCAATGCGAAGTGCGAAGCGACTACCTTCCTCCTGCTTCCTATAGTCTGGTGAGCAAGAAAGATGAGAGAGGTGCTTATAGTTTCTGTATGTGTCCGGGAGGCGTTATAGCACCATGTGCTACTCAAAATGAAGAAGTAGTTACAAATGGATGGTCTCCGTCGAAACGAAATAATCCTTTTGCAAATTCAGGAATTGTAGTTCCGGTCTATCCTTCAGATACAAAAGCATATTCAAATTTTGGTCCATTATCAGGCTTAAAATTTAGAGAAGAAATCGAACATAAAGCATGGTTATTAGGGGGTAAAAATCAAGGAGCACCCGCCCAAAGATTAGTAGATTTTTTAGCAAATCGAGTATCAAAAGACCTACCGGATTGTTCTTATACTCCTGGTATCTCTTCGGCAGATTTAAATCTTGTATTGCCGGATTTTATTACGAAAGCGCTTCGGATTTCCTTTCGCGACTGGGCAAAGCGAATGCCTGCCTTTATCAGTAATGATGCTGTTTTAGTTGGTGTAGAAAGCAGGACTTCTTCTCCGGTTCGAATCCCAAGAGATCCGGAAAGTTTAGAGCATGTGCATATCAAAGGACTTTATCCGGCTGGTGAAGGCGCGGGTTATGCCGGTGGTATTGTTTCTGCAGCTATTGATGGAGAGCGTTGTGCTGAAGCGATTGCGGTTAAAATGAAAAGATAGAAAAGAACGAAAACGGAAAAGGAAAATTTCTGATTGTATCATTTGTTGCTTAAAAAGCAATTATTTATTAATCTGAATTCCTTCTGCATAAAATAATTAACTGACAAACGAGGTAACTTTCATTTGCTCGTAAAGGCCTGACAAAGGATCCCCGCTGCTACCCCAACGTTTAAAGACTCAGCGCTTCCAATTTTTGCAATGGTGATAGGATGATCGATATGAGCAAGAAGCGTATCAGAAATACCATGTGATTCACTTCCCATGATCAACAATCCCGATTTCGGAAATGAAAATGAGCTGAAATCCTCTCCATTCATCACTGCAGCTATTTTTGGAAGCTTGCAATTTTTCACTACTTCATCTAAATTTTCATAATAAACGGGAACTCTAAAGATAGAACCCATACTAGATTGAACCACTTTTTCATTATAAACATCAACAGAATCGGATGAACAGATTATTCCATTCAATCCAAACCAATCAGCAATTCGAATCATGGTCCCTAAATTACCAGGGTCATTGATCCGATCTAATACAAGGTATTTCCCTTTATTCAGTGTTAATTTATCCCAATCCATATTTTTTGCAACTGCAAGTATACCTGGGGATTTCTTTAGAGATGTAAGTCGATCCATCTCTTTTTCTGACGCCTTATAAAATAAATTAGGATCAAAATCTTTTTCGAAAGTGGCCAATCCAATGATCTCGTTTATTACAATGCCTGATTTCATTGCTTCTCCAAGCAATTTTTCTCCTTCAATAATAAAATTTTGATGTGTATAACGTTCCTTTTTATTACGTAAAGACCGTATGAATTTTATTTTATTTTTGATTAGCATAAGTACACGAATATCAATAATAAATCGAAGATAAAAAACCCTATAAAAAGGTTAGCGGAAAATAACAAGAGAATTCATCTTTTGCTTCCGGGATTCATAATGCTTATGTATCTGATAAGTTCGTGTAATCCTTCAAAAAGAGTCCAGGAAGGGGAATATTTATTAATGAGTAATCATGCACAAATTGTCTATATGGACAAGCATGCTGAAAATACGCCAAGCAAAAAGGAAATTAAATTAGCTATTGACAAAGAGGAGCTTAATAATTTAATCCGCCAAAAGCCAAATCGTAAAATATTCGGTGTCTCTCGATTATATCTTTGGTTTTATAATATGATCAATCCACAGATCATGGCGAATAAAATTAAAAAGAAAAAAGCCCGAATTGATAAGAAAAATACTAGGAGAGGGTCTAAAGGTAAAGAAGAAAAGGAATATGGTAAAACATGGAGAGAGTGGTTTGCAAAAGAGGTAGGTGAATTACCTGTTATTTATGATTCGAGTTTGGCTGAAATGTCGATCAAACAAATGGAAAACTATCTATACAATAAAGGTTTTTTTAAGCCTATTGTCGAATATGAAGTTAAGCTTGACAGTAATAAGCGAAGGGCCTGGGTCTATTTTACACTTGCCCCTGAGATCCCTCACCGAATCAATAAAATGGAGTATCATATTCAGAATCCGGAAATTAATTCAATGATACGTGATGAGTTTCTTTCGAAGGATTCTTTGATCTATAAAGGAGATCGATTTGACATGAATAATCTACAGCAATTTCAGAGCATCTTAACAAAAAAAATCAGAAATCAAGGTTTTTATCTCTTTAATCAAACGCTCGTATATTTTCAAGCGGACACAAGCTTGGGTGACTACAAAGTAAACTTGACTTTATTTGTTGATGATAATCGAATTCTAGCTGATGAAACAGAAGGGGAAATTAAACTCGCCAATTATTATAAGAAATTTTATATCGATAATATATTTATTAATACGAGCTACCCTGCCTTAAAAAATAAAAATGATGAAGTCATTCCTTATGACACACTCACCTACCAAAATAAGAGCATTCTTTACCAGCATCGTTTTCGATATCAACCTAAACTTTTCCAGCGTACTTTGATCATTAGTAAGGATAGTTTATTTAATGTAGATGAAACCGAATTGACTTTTAAAAAGCTTTTTGAATTAGGTAGCTTCGATCTTGTAAATATCTCCTATAATCAGGAATCCAGTTCTGATAGTAGTTCTGGTTTTCTACCCTTAAACGCATTTATCAATTTAAATCCGGCAAAAAATCAAAGTGTCAGTTTTGAAACTACAACAACAAACAATGGTGGTTACCTCGGAATATCGGGAAGTGTATCTTATTCCCATAAAAACATATTTAAAGGTGGCGAACAACTAAGAATTACCCTTTCTGGAGGGATCGAAGCCCAACAATCTTTAAATAATCAAGAGATTACAACGCCAACAACACTGAATACAATAGAAATTTCTCCGCAAATAGAATTGATATTCCCTCATTTTGTGGCTCCTTTTTCATACCAAAAATTCAAAAGGATCTTAAACCCTAAAACATCGATCTCATTAAGTTATAATTATCAGGATCAGCCAGATTATAAAAGAACAACTACAACATCTTATTTCGGATATAAATGGAATTCGAGTGAAGTTATTAACCACCAACTTAACTTATATCAAGTTTCGTTTACCAAAATTGATAAATCACAAGCATTTCAAGATTATTTGGATAACTTGAATAATGCAGTTTTAGAAGCCAGTTATAGCAATAACGTTATCCCATCTACTAAATACATCGGGAATTTCAATAATCAAAAAACTTACTTTCAAAACCAGGTATTTTTTGCTCGTTTGTTACTTCAGGAAGCCGGAGTCGTAACCAATCTAATATATGACGCTTCAAATGCAACAAGAGATTCAAGTGGATCCTATTTATTTACAGGTATTCCTTTTGCCAATTTTATAAAAGCTGAAGTGGATTTCAGATCTTATAAAAACTTTGACGAAAACAATTCAATAGCCTATAGAATTGATCTTGGAGGTGCATGGACGCTACAAAATCTGGATGTAATTCCATTTACTGAAGCCTTTTTTGTAGGAGGTGCAAATAGTAATCGCGCTTGGAGACCAAGAACATTAGGACCCGGTTCCTATTTCGATAGTACAGGTGTTGAAGCCTATGATAAGATCGGAGAAGTTAAAATTGATCTCTCTTTAGAATATCGATTTAATCTGGTTTCAATTATTGATCTGGCTTTATTTATTGATGCCTCTAATATATGGTACATGCAAAGAGCCGGATTGGATAAAGATAGCCCTGTAGTATTTAATGCCGATCGTTTTATAAGCGAAATAGGGATTGGAACCGGTTTTGGAGTTCGTTTAAATTTCAATTTCTTCCTAATTCGTTTTGACTTTGGACTTCAGACAAAAGATCCTAGTGCAGAACCGGGTGAACGATGGATATGGCAGCCTAAAACATTATACAATCAAAGGGCCGATAATATTAATGAACTCAATGGCACCTCATTATCTCATTATCATTCAACTACTATCTTTAATATTGCGATAGGATACCCTTTCTAAATATTGCTGATCACCTATTAACTCATTTATTGATTAGGAATTCAGATTATCAATATATACACTTTTATGTATTGGATAGAATTTTACATAAAAGTGTATTTTTAGAAGCAATATGAAAAAAATTATACTTGTTCTCATTATTTTATTTAGCATACTATTCAATGGATACTCATTCCAGGAAACAATTCTTAATCCTTCCGATTATGAACTTGATCTTCCTTTGTTGCTTATTGAAGATTCCGAAATAAATATTGAGATTATATGCAATAGCCCTGCGGCATTTAAAGTTTTAAGTGAAACCCAAAGTTTTGTTTATATCAATGATGAAAGTACTCCACTTAATTATGAAGATGGAAAAGCCCATATTAATTATACTTTAAATAAGAATGAATCGCAATTGCGTATTAATGTTGGAGAACTTGAATTTGTAGAAGAAATTAACCCTATCCCGTTATGGATGTCGATCATTCCACCTTTGATCGCAATTCTTTTAGCATTAGTTATTAGAGAAGTGATTAGCTCTCTTTTTATTGGGATTTTCAGTGGAGTACTGATCATGGGATTGTATGCTGAAGGACCTGGAAGTATCTTATTTAGTTTCTTAAAAGTTGTTGATACCTATGTATTGAAGGCGATCAATGATGTGTCTCATATATCAGTGATCATATTTAGTATGACCATAGCCGGTGTTGTGAGTATCATTTCAAAAAATGGAGGAATGCGTGGCGTAGTTAATCGACTAGAACCCTATGCTCATAATCCAAGAAGTGGCCAGCTAGTGATTTGGTTCATGGGGATCTTGATCTTTTTTGATGACTATGCAAACACACTTGTTGTTGGTAATACCATGAGACCTGTTGCAGACCGTTTGAAGATCTCAAGAGAAAAACTGGCTTATATAGTGGATTCAACTGCTGCTCCAGTAGCTGCTATCGCTTTTATAACTACTTGGATCGGAGCAGAACTAGGATATATAGCAAGCGGAATTGAAACGATCAGCGATATTAGTGAAACTCCTTATTCCATTTTCCTAAATTCACTTTCTTATTCCTTCTATCCTATTCTCACTTTGTCCTTTATGTTAATTCTAATCCTAAAGCAAAAAGATTTTGGTCCGATGTATCATGCTGAAAAAAAGGCTAGAAACAGAAAAAGTGAATCAGAGAATAAAGAAGCTATAATCCATGATCAGGCCCTAAGTGAATTTGATGCTAAGGAAGGAGTAGAGGAAAAATCATTTAATGCAGTTATTCCAATATTAGTCATCATTCTAGGTGCGATTGCAGGAATGCTTTATACAGGTTATGATGCTGCTGTATGGGCTGATAACAGTATTGGTTTTTTACATAAATTATCAACTACCATTGGTCAGGCCGATTCTTTTGTTGCCCTTTTATGGTCTTCATTTTCAGGATTAATAGTAGCTATTATATTAAGCATGGCTCAAGGAATTCTAAAATTAGAGGAAGCGGTAAATACCGCACTTCATGGATTTAAAACGATGATTCCTGCGATGTCTATTCTTGTTCTTGCATGGTCATTGGCTTATGTAACTGAAGATATGCATACCGCAACTTTTCTTAAAAGCCTTTGGAGCACATCACTCTCTCCTATTTTTATTCCGGCAGTTGTATTTATTATTGCTGCACTCGTTTCATTTAGTACAGGTTCATCATGGGGAACAATGGCTATTTTATATCCCTTAATGCTTCCGGCAAGTTACCAGATCGCTGTGGAAAGTGGAATGCCACACGAAGAAGCAATTATTATCTTTTATAATGTAGTTTCGGTGATTCTGGCGGGAAGTGTTTTTGGAGACCACTGCTCTCCAATCTCAGACACAACTATACTTAGCTCACTTGCCTCATCATGTAATCATATAGATCACGTTAGAACACAATTAGCGTATGCATTAACGGTAGGTGCAGTATCAATTGTTTTTGGTTCCATTCCTTCTGCTATGGGAGTTCCTTCATATATCCTATTCCCTGTTTCTATAGGAATTCTTTATGGAATCGTTCATATTATCGGAAAGCGAACGGTATAAGCATAGAGCTATCAGAATGTGGAATAATAATTATTCTTTATTAGCTTTTCCGTTTATCATATATAATAATGGCGGAAGAACAAAAAGCACCGTTATAAGAGCTAATACAAGTGTTCCGCTGACTAATAATCCAATATAATAGGTTCCTAAGAATTCAGAGAACAATAAGGAAAAGAAGCCAACAATAAGGATAATCGTAGTAACAACAATGGCTCTTCCTGTGGATAAATATGTGTTTCTTAAAGCAAATACATGGTTTTTATGCTCTCGTAGTGCCAATCGATATTTGCTCATAAAATGAATGGCATCATCTACAGCTATTCCGAAAGCAATGGTAAAGATCACTGAAGTTGATATCTTAAGATTGATCCCTAGAAAGCCCATAATTCCGGCAATGCCAATGAGAGGAATAATATTTACCAACATAACGACCGCCAATGTTTTAACTGAACGAGATATGATCCCGATCAGTATTGCGATCAGTCCGAAAGCAACAAATAATCCCCATAATAAATTACTGGACAAAACGGCATTACTTCGATCGATCAAATAGGCTGAGCCAGTAAGCTTATACTCGAAAAACTGGTCGAGTCCTTCATCAATAAAAAATTGAGCTAACAAGGCATCTTTTTCTTTAAAATAGACCGTTCCATAGTCTTCTACTCTCCCACTTAGTCTGGCGATTCCTGCATCCCTGTCAATAAATGGTTTGACTTCCCTTATAAAGCGCTTGGTGTCGAAGGATTTAGTGATGCTTAAAAGTTCAGCCTCATCAGGTATTTTAAAGAAACTAGTATCTCCATTATGAATGTCTAAATTCACTTTTTTTATCAACATTGAAGGAGAAATCAAATACTCGACACCATAATGATTCAATAAAAACTGATCGAGTTTATCTATTTTACCTAGGATCTCATTATCAAAAAAATCATCTTGATTTTTAAGCTCTAAAGCCATTTCGAAAGGTCTGGTTCCAACGAAATGATCATTAAAATAATTGATCTCTGTAAGTAAGGGGCTATTTTCCGGTAATTCTTCTAAAAGTTTATTTTTCTGTTCAATTTTACTTATCCCGATAAGTGAAATAATCATAATAGCAGCTGTACTAATAAAAATGACTTTCCCTTTTCTCAAACTAATTACAAAAGCCTGATTTAATCTATATTTCCAAAAATCGGATTCAACCACTTTAGAAAAATATTTTTCAGAACTGATACTTAAAAAGGCAATAAACCCTGAAAAAGTGACAATAAATGTAACAACCACACCAAGTGCGGCAACAAGACCAAATTCCTGAATGATTGGGACTTTAACAAAATATAATGAAGCAAAGCCGATTGATGTCGTAAGGGAAGTTAATAATGTAGCAAGCCCAACATCATTCATCGTTTTTATTATGGCTTTACGCTTTTCCATCCCTAATCTTTTAAGGAACAGAAATTTTGTATATAAATGGATCACATCTGAAATGCCGACGATAAAAATCAATGTTGGAAGTACCACTAATAAAATATCAAGTGGCTTATTCATAAGGGTCATTAGGCCAATTGTCCAAACTGCAGAAACAGCGACCAATGTTAGCGGAATTATTACCGACCATAAATTCCGGTAACTTATAAATAGAAAAACTACCACTAATAAAGCTCCAATCGCACTAAATCGCATTAATTCTCTACTCATTAAATTTACATAGAAGGATTGAGCTATTGCTCTTCCAACCATGTGATACTCTTGAAAGTTATAATGAATCAATAACTCTTTTATATTCAAAACCAGTTCATCACAGCCTTGTTTACTTAAACGTTCTTTATGTTTAATGATCAGATTTATATTTTTTCCATCCTTTG
>JAHECK010000041.1:0-5198 GCA_024641785.1 Flavobacteriales bacterium
TAATTGCAATTCGCTTCTTAATTCAATGTAATTGTAGATCTCTCCATTAAAAACCATATGAAGACCCTCTTCTTTGAGGAACATCGGTTGGTGTCCAGCAGAACTTAGATCGATGATAGCCAATCTTGAATGCGCCAAGCCTGCTTGATCATCAGTCCAAACCCCATGATCATCCGGTCCACGGTAGGCTTGCTTTTCCCTTGATGAATCTAGTTCAACAGAAAAGTCAATTGTACGTTTTCTAGAAAAATAACCGCTGATTCCACACATAAGTAGCTGCTAATTTAAAAGAGAATACAGGATCCCTAACAATTTATAGATTAGAATTTGTCTTAATTTATATCTTTACGAAATAACGCCTATAATTCTTCAGATGAAACTGATCAAAGTAATTTTATCCATTCTTTTAGCATTTGTGATTTTGTGGGTTATAGTGGCACTTTTTTCGCCAAAATCCATCAGTGTTACAGAATCGATCGTTATTGAACAAAGCAGTAGCATTGTTTTTAATCAGGTAAATGATTTTAAAAACTGGTCTAACTGGGCAGGTTGGAATAGAAGGGATAGTTTAATGACTTTCAGTTATAGTTCTAAAACAAAAGGTATTCACGCGAGCATTGCATGGGAAAGTGAAGAGGAAGGAAATGGATCTCAAAAGATCATAGAAAGCAATCCCTTTGAATCGATCAGAATGCTTCTGTTGATCGACGATTGGGATGAAAATTATAGTCGCTGGGATTTTGTGGAAATCCAAGAATTTGAAACGGAAGCAACCTGGACTTTTGAGGATTCAAAAATAGATTTCCTATTGCGTCCATTAAGTTTTTCAATAAATAATTCGATAAGGAATGATTTTAAAGAAGGGCTTGAAAACCTGAAATATTATTGTGAAACTCAAATTCAACAAAACAAAAAACTAAAAGCAAAAATAGAGCAGATCGATGCGATCTATTATATCGCAAAACATGTTAAATGCGATTTTGATGATATAGGGCAAGAAATGGGGAGATCTTATGGCGAATTGATGACCCTTTGTTCAGAATATAAATGGGAAATTGAAGGGATGCCTTTTTCCATTAATTATGATACTGAAGGAAGTCAATTTGAATTTGATGTTGCATTTAATTTAAAATCTGAAGTAGTAGCACCTCCGGGTTTTATTTCAGGTATGATCCCAGCCGGAGAAATGGCGACTATTTCTCATTATGGGATGTATGAAAACCTACCGATCAGTTATAAGATCCTTGACAAGTGGATAAGTGATAATGGCTATAAACAGAATGGGAGATCATTTGAATTTTATATAACTGATCCGGGAATGGAACCTGATTCTACTAAATGGGAAACACAGATCTATTATCCGGTTAAAAAAAGCCTACTTCCTTGAACCTGGCTTATTCTGATTTCACCACTTTTTCTAGACACCCAAGGAAAGCACAAAGCTCTAAATCCTAATTCCTAAACAAGCACAAAATTCGAAACACAAATTATTAAGCAATAAGTAGCCTACATAGTTTTACATCAAGGAGCTTAGGGTTTATTAGTTATGTTTTAGAGTTTGAACATTTAAACATTCTAATTTATTTAGGATTTGGGGTTTAGGATTTAGAGCTTAGAGCTTAGGATTTGAAATTGATACTCTATTTCTAAAAACAGAAACTTCCTTAAATCTACTTTGTACTAAACCATGCCATAAAAGGAGAAAATGATTCAATCCTTTGTGCATTTGATTTTGATCTTAGATAATTCTGGCTCGGCAATGAAATATAACTCAAACCTTTGTCTAGGTTCATCTCTTTAACCATTTGAATTAAAGCAATCGATTTAACGACTTTTACGTTACCTTCTTTATCTCTCTTTTCACATATCCCAACCACTTCACCCGAATTATCAAGAACAACGGCACCATACACTTCATTAGCTAAACTTAAATGAACCTTCATCGAATTTGCTCCAGATTTATCTTCAATAACAATTCCTCTATTAATGATCATTTCAGATTTATTACTAAAAACAAAAAATAAGTCTTCTCCTAAGAAGAAATCATTTTTAGAAAAACTATAAGGAATCGATGGCAATTTGCCGAGATTTTCATCAGGAAATTCAGCTACTGCAAGTCCAAGTTCCTTATCATCCCAAATAATATTTAAAGGTAAGTTATTGCTCATCGAATTATTAGATCCAAATACCCCTTTTAGACCAGATATTGAATACGGGAGAACATAAAAGCCTGTTTTGTTTATTGCTATTCCCATTATATCCGTCCCGGGAATATCATCATCCGTTAGTAATTTATTGTCTGTTTTTATAGAATCAACAACTAGGTTAGTTGCGCTTTTATCTTTATTTAATTGAATTGAATCTTCCTCATCTGATCCTCCAAAAAAGGAAAAAACCAAAAATGAGACGAATAATGAAATGAGTATCATTATTAAATACTGCATCCAATTGGAACTTGCTTTTTTCATCAGTTTAACTTCCGTTTTAATATTTTCAGTATTTACCATTTCCTTTTCAGTAAAATGACATTCTGATAAGGCTTCTGCAATGATCTTTCTGGAATAGATCAGATCGATCTGATTGATTATATGATCATACTTTTTAAGCAACTCTTTCTCTTTAGGCTTAGTTAAAGAAGTTCGCTCAAATTCTTCTCTTTCATCCTGAGGCATTTGCCTTAAAAGATAGCTTATGATCTTTTTTTTATTATCGCCCATCTTTATCCGAAATTTCGATGTAACGATCAATTAACTGCACTCTTCTTTCTCTCAACTTCTCTTCTGATTCAAAATGAACATGTTTGGTAATCTCCTTATCATGCTTCTTTTCGAAAAACGACAATCTTAATATCGTCCTACCCGGTTCACCCATGCTATTAATGATCTCCTCACACTTTTCTTCCTTTTTCAATAAGCCCTTTGAAAGCATTTTAAAACTCGATTGTTCGTAGTAATTCTGACCTAAAATTATTGGACTGCTTTTCTTTTTTTTCTCTTTTAAATTTGTTTTAAAAGCCATATATGCCAATGTATAAACGAGAATATCGATCTCATAATTATCAAAATCGATCTCATTAGATACCCGATAATAAAGTTCGCATATTACATCTAAAAGTACTTTTTTAAAATCCTCTTCATTCCCATTATTATCTTGAATTAAACCCTGAATAAGTGGTCCATATTGAGATTTAAATTCATCGATAGCTTCCTTATCGAGGGATTTAAGATTCTGGATCAGCTTAAGATTGCTACTCATATTTGTTGTTTAGCTTTAACAATACTGTAGGTTAAGCAGTAAATAGCCTATCAACATAAGGTTGGACTTCTATTTAGTTTGAAGAATAGAAGCTTAGGTCTAAAATAATGGATAAGAGTGCCTGATTTTGAAAGCTTTATTATAGTTATTAATAGTTAATCGTTAATAGAGGAGGAAAAAATGTGAAAATAGAAAAAAGAAGTCCGGAAGTTCTGAAGACGGAAGAAAAAAGGCTATATCACAGTGTTAATCAAATTAATAGAAAGAGGTTTACAGAAATGAAATTGGAAACTCAAAGTTGGGACTTCCAACTTTTTGCTAAACTCGTTCTATAGGTAAGCCTTTATCCGATCCCCATTCGGTCCAGGAAGCATCATAAACGGAAACAGGATTATCTTGAACCATTTCGCTGGCTAATAAAAGAATGCACGAAGTCAGGCCTGAACCACACACAAAACTGATTGGCTTATCCGCTATTTTGAGAGTATCAAAAAGCTTTTTAATTTCTTCTTTCGATTTATACTTTCCACCTTCAATAAGACTATCAAAAGGAAGGTTTAATGAGTTTGGAATATGTCCGTTTTGTACCCAGTCGCGTGGTTCAGGAGCTGTACCATTAAATCTTCCGGAAGAGCGAGCATCTATTACAATCTTCTTTTTGCTTTTCAGGTTTTCAAGCAGATCTTCTTTTGTATCTATATTTCCTGCTGCTAAATGGGCTTTAAAATTTCCTTTGTTATAACTTTTTCGACCTTGCTTTTCAGTCTCAAAGCCTTTTTTAACCCAGTCGGACAGACCTCCATCAAGAACATAGATCTGTTTATGTCCAAATACTTTATACATCCACCACACTCTCGGACTCACATAAATTCCGATATTATCATAGACCACAATAATAGAATCGGTATTGATTCCTAAGTTCTGACTTTCAGTTTCAAAACGTTCCGTTGAGGGGAAGGTATGTGGCAGTTTACTATTCGGGGCACTAAAGGTCTTTTCTAAATCAAAATACCTTGCGCCTTTAATTTGCAAACCTTCATATTCAATTTTTTTACCGGCAACATTTGTCTCTTCACTGGCATCGAGAATAATAAGATTAGGATCGCTCAAATTTTGATTAAGCCATTCGGATGTGACAAGGATTTTAGGCATAAAAAAAGGAGAATATATGACTACACTATTGGTTGTTAAATTACTGGATTTTTAATTTCAATGGAAGGCAAATATAATAAAGAGAATAATGCCATTAATTTCATGAAATTTTCATGAGTCAGGATTGAAATTGAATTTAACTTAAGCCATACAAAGCCAATTAGAATAATTAAATAATAGTAATTTCGTTTTGCTTAAGTCTATCCATGAAGATCGTTTTCATCATTCCTTCTATTACTAACTACCATACCTTTCTTAGCGAACTAAATGAGAGTTTGAACGATCATGGGCATCAGGTTTTTTTACTGGCCGGTGAAAAACCTATTATAAAAGGGAGTTCTCCTTATGGAGATAAAATAAATTGCGAATGGTATAAGGTCGATTTTCCTCGAAATTTTCATGCAAAAAAACACCTGATCGCTGCTCGGAATATCGATCGAATCATACAGGAAATAAAACCCGACCTCATCCATGTTCATTTTTCTGCTGCCATGTTTACTGTTTCCCTTGCAAAAAAATCAAACTGGCCTCCACTTATTGCAACCATTCACGGATTAGCCTGGCCAAGTAGAAACGACAGTACGAAATTGATCTTAAAAAGAGCCGAATTGAGTGCTGCTAAAAAAATGGACAAGGTGATCGTTTTAAACAAAAGTGATCTTGATCTATTGGAAGAGAATGGAATTAAAAATGCTCAGATCCTTTTTAAATATGGAATTGGATGCAATATCGTGAAATTTGATCCTAAAAAAATTGAACCAAAAGCGATTCAGGTATTAAGAGAAACTTTT
>JAHECK010000041.1:5208-25356 GCA_024641785.1 Flavobacteriales bacterium
TTAATATAAACGAAGGAGATAGAGTTTTCATTTTTATTGGTCGTCAAACTCGATTTAAAGGTTTTGATAAAGTAATTCGTGCATTTATGCGGATTTATCATAGTACTTCTTCTTTCCATTTATTGCTCATCGGAGACAAAGATTATATTCATGAAAGCGGACTATCTGAAATCGAAGAATCGTTGATCACTCAGATACCCGCCATCCATCAAATAGGCTGGAAAGAAAACATCCAGAATTATCTGGCTATAGCGGATATCAATGTATTTCCGAGCAGTCGTGAGGGTATACCCGTAAATTTAATGGAATCATTAGTGATGGGGATTCCGGTAATTTCGATCAATTCGAGAGGATGTAATGAAATTATAGATCATGATGTAAATGGATTAATAATAGAAGATGACTCAGTTGAATCCTTAGCAAATGCAATGAAACAATTAAGCGATGATTACGTTTTACAAAGTAGACTTAGTCAGCACGGATTAGCTAATCGAGAAATATATGATCGTAGAAAATATATCGCATTACAATTGGAGTTCTATTCAAAATACATCAACTAAAATGAAACGATTTGCTTTTATCTTATTTGTCATTTTCACTTCTCAAATTGTCATAGCACAAAGAAAAAATCCTCCTATTTTCCCTACAGATGAACCCTATTTTAAAAATTGGGGATGGTTTGCCGGAATTGGAGCTAATTATACCTTGCCTGTTTCCGGAAAAACGGATGCTTTATACAACGAGGCTTCTGATACTACATTTAACTATCATTATAGTCCGCTCGGAAAAGTAGGAATGATGGCAGAAGGTGGAGCATTTTATTTACTGGATAATAAGTATGTATCCTTACTGGATGCCGGACTCCGTTTTAATTGGTTTAATGGCAAAGAAAATTTCGAGGAATATCAAGTTGATCAAACATTGATGGATACGATCTCCATTCAAAATGGAAACCAACAATTTTCAATGATGAATGTATCCTTGCGTTTGGATGCTAGCAATGCGATACAAGTGAGCAAATATGGTTTTATATTAAACACTTTAGGACTAAATTTCGACTATCGATTTTATGATTCTCAAAAGGTAGATCCTGAAAATTACACCTTTCCTTTCGAGCCTTTCGATTTAGAATCCAATTCTGCTTTTCAAATACAAGTCCATTATAAGTTTTCTTATGGATTCAGACTGAGTTTGATGCATTATATGATCATAGGAATTGATACTCCAATCTTTACTGCTATTCCATGGGAGAATGGAAGCCCTGCTTTTGCCTTCTTTAGTTCAGACTATTTGCCATTAACACTTTCTGTTCGGGTAATGTTCTTGCGCAAAAGCAACCGACCGGATTGTAATAAACCTGCACCACTCGACATGAATAAAAAGAGGAAAGAGGCTAAAATGTTTTAATTAGCAAAGTCAGAGTAGAATTGTAAACGAACCATTCTGATCTCCTCTTCAGAAAAATCACCTCCAAACTCTTCAAAAGCTTTGTGAATATCATCGGTTCTGGTTTCTCTGAAAAAATCAACAATTTCCTCTATTGAGTCATCGTCGAGTAATTCTTCGATACAATATTTTATATTGATCCTTGTCCCGCTCGATACGATCGCTTCTAATTCGGTTAGAACATTATCAACGCTAATTCCTTTCGCTTTTGCGATATCTTCTATGCTTTGTCGTCGATCTATATTTTGAATAATATGAACTTTTAGACCTGATTTATTTACCACTGATTTAATTACATAATCATCGGGTCTTTCGATATCATTTTCCTCAATATAATGCTCGATCAATTCGAGAAAAGGTTTACCGTATTTACTTGCTTTCCCTTGCCCAACCCCATTAATTTTTGTCAGATCATCGATTGAAATAGGGTATTGGAGACACATCTCTTCCAGTGAAGGATCCTGAAAGATCACAAATGGAGGTAATTTTTTCTCATGTGCGATCTCTTTCCGCAGATCTTTTAATAAGCCGAACAGCGTTTCATCAAAGCCTCCTTTGCCCCCTTCTTCTTTTGTAATAATAGAAGCATCGTAATCTCCCTTGTAACTACGCTCTTTTATAAGGCTGATCGAAACTGGGTTCTTTAAAAAATTTCTTCCTTCTTTCGTTAATTTAAGTATGCCATATTTCTCAATCTGCTTTTTAAGCAACCCTTTAACAATAAGCTGACGAATTATCGCATTCCAAAATTCACCCGGGTGGTCTTTTCCACTCCCAAATTCTGGAATTTTATCATGTTTATAGGTCTTAATTTCTGCAACAGGCTTACCTGACATCACATTTACTATGTACTTACTTTTGAAATTTTCATTAAGAACGTCAACAACATGAAGTACTTGTTTAACATAATCTTTTCCTTCGTAATGTTCTTTAGGATCGCGACAATTATCACACTTTTTATTTATTGAGCATTCTTCACTTTCGTATATTTCTCCAAAATAAAAAAGGATGAATTTTCTCCTACAGATTGACGTTTCGCTGTAGGAAACAATTTCCTGTAACAACTGATTTCCAATTTCTTGTTCGGCGACAGGTTTCCCATGAAGGAATTTTTCTAACTTTTCTATATCTGAATAGGAATAATAAGTAAGGCAATGACCTTCTCCACCATCTCGACCTGCTCTACCTGTTTCCTGGTAATATCCTTCTAAACTTTTAGGAATATCATGATGAATAACAAAACGGACATCGGGTTTATCGATCCCCATTCCGAAAGCGATGGTAGCGACGATCACATCGGCATCTTCCATTAGAAACATATCCTGATTTCTTGCTCTTGCAGAGGCTTCCATTCCGGCATGATAAGGCAAGGCATTAATTCCATTTACTTTCAATGACTCGGCGATCTCCTCTACTTTTTTGCGACTAAGACAATAGATAATCCCGCTTTTTCCGGGATTTTCCTTAATAAACATTACAATATCTTTTATAATGTCTTTTGTTTTCGGTCTTACTTCATAAAATAGATTTGGGCGATTAAAGGATACTTTAAATATCTTAGCATCCATCATGCCCAGATTTTTCTGAATGTCGTACTGTACTTTTGGAGTAGCAGTGGCAGTTAATGCCATAATAGGAACATCCGCAATCTGTCTAACAATGGTTTTTAATCTTCGGTATTCCGGACGGAAGTCATGCCCCCATTCAGAAATACAATGCGCTTCATCGATCGCAACAAAAGAAATATCCAAATTTTTAAAAAACTCTATGTTCTCTTCTTTTGTTAAGGTTTCAGGTGCTACATACAAAAGTTTAGTCTTAACAGCTACAAGATCTTCTTTAACTTTTTTTACATCCCCTTTTGATAAACTGGAATTTAAATAGTGAGCTATCGAATGGTTTCCATCAATATTACGGATCACATCCACTTGATTTTTCATTAATGCTATAAGAGGAGATACAACGATTGCCGTTCCTTTCATCATTAATGCCGGAAGTTGGTAACATAATGATTTTCCTCCTCCTGTAGGCATAATAACAAAGCTATTATTGCCTTTCAATACATTTTCTATAATTGCTTCCTGCTGCCCTTTGAAGTTATTAAATCCAAAATACTCCTTCAAAGCTTCCCTTGGTGATAAGCCTTCTTTAATCATACCTTAAAAAATACTCCTTGAAATTAAATCATTAATCTCATAAAGTTAATAAAAAACTAATGTAAGTCTCCTTTAATTTTATACCTCATTTAATGTTAATTTTCACACTTTATTGCACAAGGTTCATTTGAGCTTAAGTTTTCTAGTATTTTTGTTCGATCAATGGAAAATCAGAAAAAAATCGGTACGGAAAAGGAAATGTCTTTTCTTGAGCATTTAGAAGAATTACGTTGGAGACTAGTTAAATCTTCTGCGGCTATTCTCGTTTTTGGTATTGCGGTATTTGTTTCAAAAAAAATAATCTTCGACGTCATCCTTTTTGGTCCTAGGAGCAGTGATTTCGTCACTTATAAAGGGTTTTGCTGGCTATCTCATCAACTTGGGATGGGAGACAACCTTTGTATGGGAGACGTAGCCATAAGTGTTCAGAACATCGATATGAGCGGCCAGTTTTCCACGCATATTATGGTTTCTATTATAGGAGGTTTCATCGTCGCTTTTCCTTTTGTCCTATACCAAATGTGGGCCTTTTTAAAACCAGGATTAAAAGAAAGAGAAAGAAACAGCGCAAGGGGGATTGTACTCTACAGCTCTCTTCTCTTTTTTTCAGGGGTGCTTTTTGGTTATTATATCATCTCGCCATTGTCACTTCAGTTTTTAGGTTCCTATCGGGTAAGTGATGAAGTAGTTAGTTCTATTCAGCTAAATTCCTATATCTCAACCTTAGTTTCGATTACCTTATCGACCGGTTTAGTTTTTCAACTTCCAATTTTAGTCTACTTCTTTACTAAGATCGGCTTAGTCACTCCTGAGTTTCTTAAAAAATATCGAAAGCATTCTTTGGTAGCCGTGCTTATTTTAGCTGCGATTATTACGCCTCCAGATATTACCTCTCAAATTTTAGTCGCCCTTCCAATCATGCTACTCTATGAATTAAGTATTTTTATTTCGAGAAGAGTGATCAAAAAGCAACTTGCTGAAGAGAAGCTTAATAAGTAATTAGTATATAGTAGCAATTACATAGATTTTCGTCGCCGGCATCATGAGATTTTATATTTTTATTCTTTTGTAATAATGCTTTAAATAAAATGACAAAAATAGTTATCGCAGGAATTGGGGGAGTTGGAGGATATTTCGGTGGGCTTTTAGCCAAAAAATACCGGAAAAAATCTGAAATTGATATTATTTTCCTTTCAAGAGGTGAACATTTAAAGCAGATCAAAAAAAACGGTTTAATGCTTATAAAAGGAAATGAAGAATTCATTGTCTTTCCGGAATTAGCCACCGATAATGCAAAGGAAATTGGAATCGCAGATTTCATTATTATCTGCACTAAGAGTTATGATCTAGAGGCTACGATCGAACAATTAAAACCTTGCATCGATAACAATACGCTTTTGCTTCCTTTACTTAATGGAGTTGATGCTACTGATCGAATACAAAAAATATTACCACACAACAGTGTTTTAAAAGGTTGTGTTTACATTGTTTCTTATATAAAAGAACCCGGAGTTATTGAAAATAGCGGCAATATTCAAAAATTATTTTTTGGACTTGATAATGAGATCAACCAAGACCTTTTATTTCTAGATGATATTCTGGAAAATGCAGGTATTGAAGTGACTTTGAGTGAAGAGATCTCGAACATCGTATGGCAAAAATTCATCTTTGTTTCTCCAATTGCAGCGACTACAACCTATTTTGATTCGAATATTGGAGACATAGTTAAAGAGAATGAAACCCTTTTAATAAAACTCATCGATGAAGTAACAAAAATCGCTTCGGCAAAAGGAATAAAACTGAATAAGGCTATTAAAGAAAACTCCCTAAACTTGATCAAATCCCTGCCACCTGAAATTAGTTCTTCGATGCATCGGGATTTTAAAAATGGAAAAGCAAATACAGAAATTGAATCTTTGTTAGGATTTGTAGTAAAAGCAGCTAAAGAATTACATATTGAAACTCCTGCTTATGATAAGGTCTATTTAGAGTTATCTAAACGAAGGTAAAAATACTTCATTGGTATTTCAAACTCTTATCATTATTATAATTTCCGTACTTTTTAGGCACTTCAAACTGATTCTATGGAACGTGCTTTTAAATCATGCCGACTTGACGCCCTTTCTTTAAAAAATTCATTTATAAAGACGGCTACTTTCGAAGGGATGTACGATGATGGGCTCCCTAATCAAAAGCTATTAAACCATTTTGTTGCGCTTGCCAAAGGAGATGTTGCCCTAAGCACAATTTCTTATGGAGCGGTTTCTCCTGAAGGCAGAACCTTTAAATATCAAATGTATATTCATGATGAAAGTGTTCAAAAACTTTCTGAAATAGCAAGAGAAGTACATACCGCGGGAGGTAAGATTTCCATCCAATTAACCCATTGCGGATTTTTTTCTAAAAACACTGAAATAAAAAAACCATTAGCCCCAAGTCGTGTTTTCAATGCTTATGGGTTTCTTTCCGGACTGGCATTTTCTAAATCGATGTCGTCAGAAGACATGAAAAAGATCAAAGATGATTTTGCCAATGCCGCTTTAAAACTTAAAAATGCAGGTTTTGATGCAGTTGAGATCCATATGGGGCATGGCTATTTACTAAGCCAATTTTTAAGCCCCTGGAGCAATAAAAGAAAGGATCAATATGGGGGCAGCATTGCCAATAGAGCTCGATTTCCTTTAGAAGTCTTTAAAAATGTTAAAGAAAAAGTAGGTGAAGATTTTCCGGTGCTTGTAAAGCTGAATTTAAGTGACGGCTTTAAAAATGGCTTTACGTTGGAAGACTGCAAGTATGTTGCTTCATTACTGGAAAAAAATGCTTGTTCGGCTATTGTTCTAAGCGGTGGTTTCACAAGCAAAACTCCCTTTTATTTAATGAGAGGAGCGATTCCACTGAAAGGAATGATAAAAAACGGAAGCTCATTTGGCGAAAAAATAACGATGGCATTATTTGGTCCTCTGATCATTAAGAAGTACCCTTTTAAGCCTAATTTTTTCCTTGATCAGGCAAAAGAAATTAGAAAAACAGTCGGTCTTCCTTTAGTTTATTTGGGTGGAGTTGATTCAAAAGAAGGAATTGAAGAAATACTGGATGCCGGTTTTGATTTTATTGCGATTGGAAGACCTTTGATCCATGATCCAAATTTTCTGATAAAATTAGAACGAAATGAGATCACCAGATCGGGATGCACACGATGCAATGAATGTGTGGTGGAAATGGACCGTAGCGGAGTGCGTTGTGTGATTTAAATTTATGCACTTAGAAATGATAATTCTTATCGCTACTTTTGAAAAAAACGAAACAAACTAAAGAATGCAAACTATATTAGGATCAGGTGGAGCCATTGGAGTAGAACTTGCCAAAGCACTTAAGGAATACACAAATGAAATTCGTTTAGTAAGTAGAAAACCCAAAAAAGTAAATCCTGATGATGAACTTTTTCCTGCTGATCTTCTAAATAAGGAAGAACTCAGGGAAGCTGTGAGTGGCTCTTCTATAGTGTATGTAACTGTTGGTTTTCCTTATAGTGTAAAAGTGTGGAAAGAAAACTGGCCAACTTTCATCTCTAATGTTATTAGCGCTTGTAAAGAATACAAAGCAAAACTGGTTTTCTTCGATAATATCTATATGTATGATCCAGATTATCTAGATGGGATGACTGAAGAGACTCCGAATAGACCCACAAGTAAAAAAGGGATGATCCGAAAAGAGGTAGCCGACAAGATCATGAAAGAAGTAGAAAGCAGAAGTTTAAGCGCATTGATTGCTCGCTCCGCTGATTTTTATGGTCCAGATATTCAGAATACAAGCATGCTTACCGAAATGGTTTTCAAGCCACTAAGTGAAGGTAAAAAAGCGAATTGGTTGAGCTCCATAAAGTATAAGCATTCTTTTACCTACACTCCTGACGCAGCAAAGGCTACAGCATTACTCGGGAATACGGATACAGCTTATAATCAGATCTGGCACTTGCCTACAGCAAAAAATCCCTTAACTGGTAAAGAATTGATTGAAGCGATCGCAAAGGAAATGGGTGTGAAAGCAAAAATTCAGCTAGCCCCTAAATTTCTGGTGAGAATAATGGGCCTTTTCATACCGATAATGAAGGAGTTGCCGGAGATGATGTACCAATACGATCGTAATTATGTTTTTAATAGTGATAAATTTGAAAAAGCATTTAATTTTAAACCCACACCTTATTTAGAAGGGTTAAAAGCAATCATAATAACTGATTATCAAAAATAGTTATACCATTAATTAAGTACGTCTGATAAATGGGAGTATCATACCGGAGTATCCATCAAAAAGCCATTGTTATCGATACCCATAATGACATCCTTTCTCTTTGCCTGGAAAAAAAGCTATACTTCGATTCGGACCTGAAAGGGAAAAGTCATAGCGACCTTGGACGTTGGAGAGAAGGTGGATTGAATGCTCAATTATTTGTTGTTTGGTGCGACGAAATAAACAAAAGCCCATTTGAATATGCTGTTAAACAGTTTGATCTCTTCGATCTTATCGCATATAGAAATCCCGATAAACTCAGTAAAGTTGCTGACAGCAAGTCGCTTTTGAAAGTAGTAAATGAAGGCAAAATAGCTGCTATTCTTGCTGTTGAAGGAGGTCATATGATCGAAAATGACCTTGAAAAACTCAATTATTTTTATAATCGTGGCGCCAGATACATGACCCTTACCTGGAATAATTCGACTGATTGGGCCAGCAGTTCATTCGATGAAAGCTCAAATCCTGATCTGCATCAAAAAGGATTGTCCGAATTTGGCAGGCAAGTGATAAAAAGAATGAATCAATTAGGGATGATGGTGGACGTGAGCCATGCAGGAGAGCAAACTTTCTGGGATGTAATCGATACAAGTACAAAACCCATCTTCGCATCACATAGTAATGTCTTTTCAATTTGTCCGGTTCACAGAAATCTAAAGGATGAGCAGATCAAAGCTATTGCCGGACAAGGTGGTATAATTAGCGTCAATTTTTATTCTGCCTTCCTGGATAAAACATTTATGAAAAAGAAGGATGAATTTATTGCTGATCATAAGGCTGAGTTCGAAGAACTGCTTAAAAAAGGCATGATCGATTATATGGCAGAAGACCTTCTATTCAGCTATTACCCAACCGAAACCGAAAAATTGAGTGCTCCTTTCTCACTATTGTTAGAACATATCGAATACCTTGTAAATTTAGTGGGGATCGATCATGTAGGTATTGGCTCCGATTTTGACGGGATAAATTCTGCTCCAGCAGAATTATATGATGTTACTGCCTACCCTCTAATAACTAAAGCATTGATTGAAAAAGGATTTAGTGAAAAAGATGCAATAAAGATTTTGGGGAGTAATTTTTTGCGGGTGCTAAGAGCGAATGAAAATTAAGTTTGTTCAATCTTTCTAAAATGGAACGAATTTTGAAAAAGCACTAACAATCTTTGTAAAAAAATTATCTTGCACTCGATTTAGAATATGAAATTACGCGCTGAAAACTTAGTTAAGACCTATAAAAAAAGGACCGTCGTTAAAGACGTGAGCATTGAGGTGAACCAGGGAGAGATCGTGGGTCTCTTAGGTCCAAATGGAGCAGGGAAAACGACTTCTTTCTATATGATAGTCGGGATGATCAAACCCAATTCTGGGCATGTTTTTCTTGACGATCAGGATATTACACATGAAGCGATGTATAAACGCGCTAAAATGGGCATCGGTTATCTTCCTCAGGAAGCTTCGGTCTTTAGAAAATTAAGTGTAGAAAATAATATTAAAGCAGTGCTCGAAATGTCGAAACTTTCGAAAAAAGAGCAACAACTTAAAGTAGATAGCCTGATCGAAGAATTCAATCTCGGTCATGTTCGTAAAAATCGTGGAGATTACTTGTCCGGAGGTGAACGCCGAAGAACAGAGATCGCTCGAGCCCTAGCAGTAGATCCAAAATTCATATTACTGGATGAACCTTTTGCCGGTGTTGACCCAATCGCTGTTGAAGATATTCAATCGATCGTAGCTCAGCTAAAAAATAGAAATATTGGGATCCTGATCACCGACCATAATGTAAACGAAACCCTTTCCATTACAGATAGAGCTTATCTCCTTTTCGAGGGGAGTATTCTAAGAGCAGGAACAGCTGAAGAACTTGCCGCTGATGAGCAGGTCCGTAAAGTTTACCTTGGACAAAATTTCGAATTAAAAAGAAAGATTTAAGCTACTTTTTCTATTGAAAATGAATAGTATTCCATCACCTGGTTTACTAATAATTTTGTACATGCCTCTTCTACTTTAGCACGTGCATCTTTTTCAGTTTTAGCTTCGATATGGAGCGTGATATGTTTACCGATCCGAACATGGTCGATCTCGTTTAAACCAAGGTTTTTCATGCTATTTCCAACTGCTTTTCCTTGCGGATCTAATAATGCGTCTAATGGCATTATGTCTATAGCTGCTTTAAAATTCATTTTCTAAGAATTAATGATATCAAGGAGTAAATAATGTACAAAAGTATTAATACGGGAACGACTAAAAAACGTCCGGCAATAAAAATGATGATTCCTACCAATAAAAAGAGGATTTGAGGAAGATAATCTTTCCAATTTTTTGATTTAACTTTCAGACTAAACATCGGAATCGGCGAAAGCATCATACTTGGAATTAATACCACTAGTATTGCTAAACTTGTATTATCTGATAGTGTACTCAAAATAACATCATAGACAGGCCCTATATTCCAAATGGCTTCCTGGAAAATAATTGGAATAAAAGCGAAGAATAATCCACATGCCGGAATTGGTAAACCTATAAAGGAATTGGCTTGCCGAGTATCATTATTGAATCTTGCCAATCGAATAACACCTGCTGTGACTAGCCAAAAAGAGATAAAAGGAATAATGTAGATCTCCATTCCGATCGGTCTATCAAATAAGTCGAAAGGCAAATATGCATTAGCGCTTTTATACTCATTTAACCACATAAATTTATACATGATAAGGCTCGGTGCTAATCCGAATGAGATCGCATCTGCTAAAGAATCTAAATCGCCTCCGATCGGAGAACTCACTTTTAAATACCGGGCAGCCGCTCCATCAAACAGGTCGAAAATGGCTGCAACCAATACCAACCATCCGGCCCAATAGATCAATCCATTGAAAGTAAAAACAACAGCTAATACCCCTGCTAAAAGATTAAAAATTGTAAGAAGATTAGGAATGTTATTTCGTATCCACATGGCCGCTAAAATAATCATAAATGTGGTCTATCCCATTCATAAATATAAGTTCAAACTCAAATTTTATTAAATGCCATACAATTTTTACAGAAAATATTGGTTTAACCATCAAGCGTCTATAAAAATCAATACTTTTACCGCTCGCGAAAGCATATGATGAAGTACTATTCCATTTTATTTTTATTTTTTATTGCCAGTCTATCCTCTTTAGGACAAGCGCCAAAATACTCGAACGAGTTTTTAGCAATTGGTACCGGAGCTAGAGCCAAAGCACTTGGAAATTCTTTTGTTGCCATTTCGGATGATGCAACTGCCGGATATTGGAATCCTGCAGGTTTGCTAAGAATTGAGGGTGACCTTCAATTTTCATTAATGCATGCAGAGTATTTTGCAGGAATAGCAAAATATGACTTTGGAGCTGTTGCCTTTCCTATCGATACGCTTTCTACGATTGCATTTACTTATATACGATTTGGTGTAGATGATATTCCAAATACAACCCAATTGATCGATGCTGATGGGAATATAAATTACGATCGGATCACTTCATTTTCGACTGCCGATAATGCCTTTTTATTTTCCTATGCTCGTAAAATGAAAATACCGGGATTAAGCGTTGGAGCTAATGTAAAAGTGGTAAGAAGAATCATCGGGAGCTTTGCAAATGCCTGGGGTTTTGGATTGGATTTAGCAGCGCAATATCGCAAGGATAATTGGCAATTCGGTGCTATTTTCAGAGATGTAACCGGAACTTTTAATGCCTGGAATTATACTCTGGATGATGAATTTATTGAGGTTTTAGAACGGACAGGAAATGAATTGCCTACCAATGGACTTGAAGTTACCGTGCCAAAATTAATTATTGGCGGAGCCTGGGGAAAACCTTTAAACAGTAACTTCGATATTCTCGCAGAGATTGATATGGATCTCACTTTTGACGGAAAAAGAAATACGCTTATTTCAAGCGATTTTGTAAGTATCGATCCTCATGTTGGAGTTGAATTGGGTTTTAAACGAGTCGTTTATATACGTATGGGAGTAAATAATTTTCAGTTTGCTACCGATCAATTCGATAAAAAAACATTAAAAGTTGACCCTAATATCGGACTCGGACTTAAATTAGGTCACTTCTACATCGATTATGCTTTAACCAATATTGGTAGCGCTTCGGGAGCATTGTATTCTAATGTCTTTTCTCTTAAATTTGATATTTACAAGAAGAACAAAGCGTGAAGCGTGGTCATTACTTAATCATTTTATTTCTTTTCTTTTTCTTGCCTCTGTTTTCTCAAACAAATGGTAATGAATGGATTCACTATGACCAAAGTTATTATCGAATAAAAATCACCCAAACCGGCATTTATCGAATCAATAAGAACACCCTGATCAGTGCAGGTTTTCCTATTTCTATCGATCCACAAAGAATCCAACTTTTCGGAAAAGAGGAAGAAGTCCCCATTTTTATTCAAGGTGAAAGTGATGGTCAGTTTGATGATGCGGATTTTATCGAATTCTTTGCCATTAGCAATGATGGCTGGCTCGATTCACTTCTTTATGCATCTCCTGACAAGATGCTCAATCCCGAATACAGCCTTTATAATGATACCCTTTGCTATTTTCTGACTTTCAATAGCTCATCTACAAATCTAAGAGCGCTTTCTGCAAATGATCAGAATTTTGATGGTTATATTAATTCAGAATATTGCTTGGTAGGAAACAAGGTCGTTTTTCATTCAAACTACCATTTCGGGATCCAAAACCCTACAAACGGGGTAACAGAGCCTCGTTACCTTGATGGGGAAGGCTTTTCAAAACTTATTGGAAGCTCATCCACTCCCTCATTCCATGATTTTGTCTTCAATACTGAACAACGCTACAGCGCTACAAATGCTCCTCCATCAATCTTAAAAATAACTTTTGCAAGTGCAAATTATCCGGCTTCTCAAAATGCGAATGGAAATCATCACTTTCAATTATCTCAGAATGGAACGACATTGTTCGACTCCACTTTTTTTGGCTATAAAACCTTTCCGCTTAGCGAAGCAATAAATACACAGTCGTTAACAAATAGCACACAATTTAAACTTGAAAAAGTCAATGATATTGGGGTTACAAACGACCATATGGCGATCGGTTTTGTCTCTTTTACCTTTCCCCATACTTTCAATTTAGAAGGAAATTCAAGTTTTCTATTTTATCCAAAAGCCAATTCCAGTGAGAAGCTAAAAATTGCGTTGAGCAATTTCCAGGGAACACTTCCTATCGTTTATTCTTTCGGATCCTCTTCCTATAGAAGCAAAGCTTTTGCAAATGGAAATGACTTTCGTTTTTTAATTCCTCAAAATGGAGAAGACTATTTTAAATGTTTTATCGCTGCCGAAAATCAAATAGTAAATATTACTTCCATCGAAAGAGTGAGTCCAAGCGGCTTTTTTACCGATTACGCTTCTAATTTACCTCCTGATGCTTTTTTAATTATCACAAATCCCCTTTTAATGGAGGGTGCATTGCAATACAAAACTTATCGCGATCAAAATTTTAATACCCGAGTAATCAATATAAATGAATTGTATGATCAATATGGAGGAGGTATAATAAAACACCCATTGGCAATCAAACGCTTTTTAAAAGAGCTGATCGAAAATGGAGATATACCCTCAAATCTGTTTTTACTTGGGAAATCTATTAGTCCGACAAGTCAAAGAACATCTGTTAATAATTATGCCCTAAACCTTGTCCCAACCATTGGTTATCCACCATCGGATAATTTATTAAGCGCTGGACTGAACGGTACAGTATTAGAACCCGCTATTCCTACAGGAAGACTTGCCGCACAAAATAACGAAGAAGTACTTGCCTATTTGGATAAAGTGATAGCATTTGAAGCACAAGACCCTGCTATGTGGATGAAAAATACTCTTCATTTTGGAGGAGGTGGTACAACATTGGAACAAACAACATTCGAATCCTATTTATCTTCCTATGAAAGCATCATTGAAGATACGAGTATGGGAGCTTTGGTACATACTTATTTAAAAAACACCTCCACTCCTATCGAGATCTTAGTGAACGAACAAGTCACGGAATTGATCAATGGTGGCGTGAGTTTAATGACCTTTTTTGGTCATGCTAATGGAAGTGGTTTTGATATTAATATCGATCAGCCAGAGAATTATGATAATTTTGAGAAATATCCATTGATATTAGCGAGTTCATGCTATACCGGAAATATTCATACCGCTTCACTTAGCAATAGTGAGAAATTTGTTTTAATCCCGGAAAAAGGAAGCATTGCCTACCTGGCAACGGTAAGCTCGGGAATTTCAGACTACCTAAACATATTCAATCAGAAATTCTATAAACACTCTTTTCAAAGTCATTATCATTCCAGCATTGGACAGAATATCATTCGCTCTATTCAGGAAATATCCATCAATCCGATATTTCCCTATTTAACAGAAAGTACCTGTTTAGAAATGACGCTTCACGGGGATCCTTCCATCATCCTAAATGCCTTCGAAAAACCCGATCTCGTAGTCAGTGAAAATGAGCTCTTTTTTAGGCCTGAGATCCTGACCTCAGATGTAGATTCTTTTGATGTATCTATCGTTTTAAAGAATATAGGCCGAGCGACACATCAAGGTTTTAATGTAGAATTAATACGACATTTTCCGGGAAATCTAGGCGATTCGATCTATTACAAACCGGTGAATGGATTATTGAATTATGATACCCTCACTTTTACTTTAGCATCACATCATCCTTTTTCAGATGGGATAAATACTTTTGATATTCTAGTTGATTATTCCGCAGCCCAAATCGATGAACTCGATGATTTTGGAAATAATGTTGTTTTTGGAAAAGAATACATCGTGAAATCGAGTCAAATTGTTCCTATTTACCCTTATGATCAGTCCATTATTGCCAGTTCTTCCACAGTTTTCTCAGCTTTTGCCGGAAACTTGGATTCTACATTACATAATTTCCATTTTCAATTAAGTCAGGATGCTAATTTCACCAATATCATCGAAGAGGGAGTGGTGAATCAATCTGACGGAGTAATTCTTTGGGACCCTGCGACCAGTTTTATTGATCATCAGGTCTATTATTGGAGAACGGCTATAGAAGCTGATGTCGCTGATAATAACTGGCGAAGTTCTTCAATCGAATTCATAAATGATTCTACAGGTTGGGGACAAAGTGTAGCTTCTCAATTTAATGAGAATCAGTTTACTCTTTTAAACTATGACCCTTTAGGAAATAATTTGAGTTTCCTACAAGGTACGAAAGAATTGACTTGTCGATTATACGGGAGTCAACACATAAATGAAAATGAAGTTTTGCTAGACCTGAACCTTGTTGATTATGGAGGTTGCAGCGGTGGACCCTATATTTTTGTGATGGTTTTTGATCCAAATACATTGGAAGCCTGGGATAATAATTATGGGGGTGCCAATCCGGATCATGAATTTGGGGCTGTAACTTGCAACGATCGTGGCAGAGTAGAAAAGTTTTTTGCTTTTAGTCAAAACAGTGCCGTTCAAATGGCCTCTTTATATGCGATGCTGGACGATGGGATTCCGAATGGATTTCATGTACTAATCTATACTTATACTTATGCCAAATTCGAAAACTGGTCCCCTCAGCTTTTTAACTTGATGAGTGATCTGGGTAGTATGATCAATGTAAATACCCCAAATGTTCCTTTTATATTTTATACTCAAAAAGGAAGTCCTTCGCTTAGTCAGGAAACAATCGGGAGCAGTCTAACGGATATACTCAATTTAAGTGTGGCATTGCCTATCATTGGTAATTCAGGCAAGATCCTTATTAAGGATATGGGCAAAACAGCCCATTTAAAAGCTGCTGAGTGGAGTTTTCCAGGCCAGTCTGCAGGCGATGAATTTAAACTTGATCTGAAAGAAGGAAGCGCAAATGAGGTCTTATTCTCCTCTACAAATCCTAATTTAGATCAAGTTTTATCCATAGAAATGGATTCGAATAAAAAATTAAATGCGAGCATTTCTATAGTGGATACTTTGAACTATAGTCCCATTCAATTTGACCATTTACGACTGTTTTATGATCCACTGGCAGATGCAGCAATCAATGCTAATTTGGCCTTTAAGTTTCCAAAAGATTCATTGTTTGAAGGAGAAGATATCCAAATGATCATTGGAATAAGCAATCCAACTCCATTTCCTATAGATAGTATTTTAAGAAGGGTGAGTATTATTAATGAGCAGAATCAGTTGATGTTTTTTGAGGATCAACGGCTAAGCGCTTTGGAAGGGATGGCAAATACGATCGATACATTAAGACTTTCCAGTTTAGGCTTAAGAGATAAAAACCGACTGATCTATGAAGTAAATCCATTAAACGCAGATGGAATTGCCGATCAGGCAGAACAAAATCGATTTAATAATAAAACCAGTATTCCATTTTATGTGTTTAATGATCAGACCAATCCGATCGTGGATGTTACTTTCGATGGAATTCATATTATGAATGGAGAAATCATTTCTCCGGAACCACAGGTAGTAGTGCAACTTAAAGACAATAGTGAATATCTGGTATTTTCTGAACTTGCAGATACGAGCAATTTATCGATATTTTTAAGAAACCCTCAAGGAGTTCTTCAGAAAATAAGCTATACGAATCCGAATCTAAGTTATGAATTTGGAAACCAGCAAAACAATCAACTTAGAGTGCTCTACAAACCTCGCTTTGAAAAAGATGGGAAGTATCGTCTGATCGTTCAGGCAAAAGATAAATCGGGAAATTTAAGTGGAACGAAAGATTATGAAATTGAATTTGAGATCATTCGGGAAACTGCGATCACTCAGGTATTAAATTATCCAAATCCCTTTGTCGATAAGACCCACTTTGTATTTACATTAACGGGCAGCAGATTACCAGATGTATTTACAATTCGCATTTATACCGCAACAGGTAAAATTGTAAAGGAAATTCATAAGCAGGAATTGGGTAGTTTAAGAATAGGAAATAATATCACCGACTATTATTGGGATGGAAAGGATAATTATGGTGACCAGCTGGCAAATGGCGTTTACTTTTATAACGTAACTATTCAGTATTATGATGAGCAATTGGAACACATCGATACGGATGCAGACCAGTACTTTAAACAAGGAATGGGAAAGATGTATCTGATGCGATAGTTTTAGATCATCAATCCGGAAAATAAAGAGCAAAATACTTAGCCTTGGATAGCGTAAAAAAACCTCGAATTACTTTCCATTGTTCCCGAATTCTATAAAACATTCCATATTTCATCTCCTTGCTAATTCCTGTATTTTTAGCTAACTTTAAGAGTTAAGATTTGGTTTTCCTTAAATCCTCTGTTGTGAAATGCAAAAATCAACAGAATCCAATCAATAATTCTTTGGCTTTTTCATATAGCCGACACAGTATTCAAATACCCAAAAATTTACTGTTATTTAATAATGCATCTTCTTGTATTTTGCAGGAATCGGATGAGAAGATCATTTGCTTAACATTTGATGAAATATACGATATGGACCTTTCAAATGATGAAATACATCCTGAAAGCATGTGCATAATTGATTCTAAAAATAGATCAGAATCAATGACTCTTAAAAAAACCTATTGGGCTATGCCTGATTTAACAAACCAAACTAAAACGTTGAGCTATGAAAAAAATTCATTACTCGAGAAAACTTAAACAATTCAAGATCTTATCAGGGAGGGTGCAATATTTATTGCGGCATCCTGGTGAAGGATCGATATTATTAATTCAGAAAATAAAAGAAAAATTAAAGGCCCTGATTCATGATCTGCGCTTCGCCTATTCTTACAAAGAATTAAAGAAAATTATGGGCGCTGCCATCCTTGTATTTGGACTTTCATTTTCAAATCAAATTTCAGCCCAATGGTTTGATGCTCCCGTACTTAATCCTTTTGGGCTTAGTTCCATGCCTTATACAGCACAACCTGCCTTTGCTGATTTAGATAATGACGGTGATTTAGACCTATTGGTAGGTAAATATGTATTCGAATATAGTGCACCCTACGAAACCGGTCGTCTTGAATATTTCGAAAATACAGGGAGCGCTTCAGATCCTTCATTTGCTTCACCTGTCGAAAATCCATTTGGATTATCATCTACCTACTATTATGCAATGCCGGCCTTCGCTGATCTGGATAATGATGGAGATATGGATTTAATGGTAAGCGATTATTATAATGGCTTACATTATTTTGAAAATACAGGTACAGTATCAGAACCTGCATTTGCTGACCCAATTCTAAATCCTTTCAATATAGAATTCAATTTTTCCTTTTTCCTGTTTCCAATCACTTTTGCCGACATAGACAATGATGGTGATATGGATCTTTTCGCTGGTGAATCCTATTTGGGTTATGCCAGCTTTAATGGTAATATCCAATATTTTGAAAATACGGGAACAGCAGCTGATCCAACATTTACCAGCCCTGTAGAAAACCCTTTTGGATTGACCAACACTTTTTTTCTTGCTTGTCCTACGCTAGCAGATTTGGATGGAGATGGTGATTTGGATCTAATAGTCGGTGAAGGTTTAATTTCCGGAACATCTAATCCTTATGATGGAAATTTTCAATATTTCGAAAACACAGGCACGGCCAATGATCCTGCATTTGCAGACCCTGTTTTAAATCCATTTGGCCTAGTCTCTACCAATTATTTAGCCTTAGCAACATTTGTCGATTTGGATAATGATGGTGATTTCGACTTATTGGTGGGTGAATATTATGGGGCACTGGAATATTATGAAAATGTAAATTCATCCGATATTGATGAACTTATAAATACTAATAGTATTTCTATTTATCCAAATCCGGTAAAAGATATACTTCGTATCGATACGGAAAAAAGTATTGATCGAGTAGAAATTATTGATATTCTTGGTAAAACATCCATGCTACAATTAGAGGGTTCCAATCAACTTTCGATTGGAGATTTAAGCCTTGGTATCTATACCTTAAAAATTACTTTCAAAGATGGCAATCAAGCTGCTAAGAAAATTTTAAAGGAATAGTTGCTTAGTGCTTTAGTCGAACAGGATTTGGGGATTGCAGTAGGGGAAAATTAAGCGCTAAATCATTGAATAAAAGCAATTTTAAGAATAGAATATTTGACTTTTTATATTGAAGCGTCTTTCGTTTTTTTTATAAATATGTAAAAAAAATAAATAACTATTTTATTTTTTTTTTAAATTAACGCTTTAAGGAATTATCTCGACTGAACATTGAACACAAATCCTAACATAGTAGCTCCATTCAGCTGTACTTATAGCTCACAAGTACCCGAGTTATTGGTAAAATTGAATTGTACAATTGCAATATCTACATATCAGGCAGGTAAACTCATTTTCTTATCTGCAAAAGACGAAAATTCATTGGTTCAATTACCAAGAACTTTTGCAAGACCAATGGGGATTGCTGAAAATAATGCAAAAGATAAAATTGCAGTTGCATCAAAAGATGAGATCACTGTCTTTGCTAATTCAAAAGAACTGGCTACTCACTATCCTAAATCACCTAATGTTTATGATGCTCTTTACATGCCCAGGATCACTTATCATACGGGTCCACTAGATATTCATGATCTTAGTTATGGGAAAAATGAGCAGCTTTTTGCAGTGAACACTTTATTCTCAACAATCATAAAATTAGATGATTCTTATAATTTCACTCCCTATTGGACACCTAAATTTATTGATAAGCTTGTATCAGAAGATCGTTGTCATCTAAATGGAATGGCGATGAAGGACGGTTTACCAAAATATGCCAGCGCTTTTAATCAAGGAAATTCTTTCCAAAGCTGGCGTGATAAAGTAACTGAAACAGGAGTTATTTTTGATCTTGATAGCAATGATATTATAATTGACGGTCTAGCTATGCCCCATTCGCCAAGGATTTTCAATAATGAATTATATGTTCTTCTGTCTGCAACAGGTGAATTAGTAAAAATTGATGTCCCAAAAGGGAGTTATGAAGTGATTGTGAAAGTGGAAGGTTTTGTTAGAGGCATGTCCTTACATAAAGATTATCTCTTTATTGGTCTTTCGAAATTAAGAAAGAACTCTTCCACCTTTGGAAAATTAAAATTTGCTGAAAAAGCAAATCATTCAGGAATAATGATCGTCCATTTGCCTACTGCAAGTATCGCGGGTAAAATAAGTTATGAGACATCGGTAGATGAAATTTATGATGTACATATCTTGGGAAATAAGATCAGACCAAATATTTTGAACACACTAAATGAAAATTATAAATTGGGATTAATGAC
>JAHECK010000151.1 GCA_024641785.1 Flavobacteriales bacterium
GGAAGCAGGTGTTCATAGAGCCGCTTCCATTAAAGTAGCCGAAGCAGCAAAGATCATCGAAAATACCCAACGCGATGTGAATATCGCCTTGATCAATGAGCTTTCTATCATATTTAATAAACTGGGCATTAATACCTATGAAGTGCTTGAAGCAGCAGGTACAAAATGGAATTTTCTGCAGTTTTATCCCGGATTGGTTGGTGGTCATTGTATCGGTGTGGATCCCTATTATTTAACTCATAAGGCGAAACAAGTGGGCTATCATGCTAAGATCATTAATTCCGGGCGCTATGTAAATGACTCCATGGGCTTTTATCTAGGGAAGCAGACTGTGAAGAAAATTATCGCATCCGGAGTAAACGTGATGGAAGCCAGAGTACTCGTTTTAGGGGCAACATTTAAAGAAAATGTGGCGGATATTCGGAATTCAAAGGTGGTTGACCTGATCAAAGAAATGGAATCCTTTGCTGTACATGTTGAAGTAATGGATCCTCATGCCGATTCAAAGGAATTAATGGAGAATTATGGATTCGGACTGGTCAGCAAGGCAAGCGGTTTATATAATGCCGTTGTGGTCGCTGTGAACCATAAAGAATATGAAGCGCTGACCGAAGATGATTTTGCTAAGTGGATGCCTTCGAACGGAATCGTAGTGGATGTTAAAGGGAGCTATCGCAATAAGATCAAGAAATTCAAATACCTAAGTTTATAATATGGGATTTCTTCAAAATATTTTTAATAGGAAAAAGAAAGAAGCTATTCCATTTCAAGATTTTGGAGCCCTTATTACAGATATACATTCACATTTGATCCCCGGTATCGATGACGGATCAAAGAGTCTCGATGACAGCATCAGCCTAATACTTGGACTGCAATCACTAGGCTATAAAAAACTTATAACAACACCCCATGTCATGTTCGATTATTATCGGAATGATAAAGAGAAAATTCTTTCTGGCTTAAAGCGACTTAAGGAAGCGCTTGTCCTTCATAAAATTGATATGGAAGTAGAAGCAGCGGCTGAATATTTTTTAGACGATCATTTTGAAGAGCTTATAAAAACAAAAGAACTCCTGACCTTTGGTAAGAAAATGGTCTTATTCGAATTGTCTTTTTTTGAAGAACCTAAATTGTTGGATCAGATCATCTTTAATCTTCAATTGGAGGGTTATCAGCCTGTTTTAGCACATCCCGAGCGATACCCCTATTGGCATAGATCATTTTCTAACTACGAAAAATTGATAGATAAAGGAGTGATTTTCCAGGCAAATTTAGGGTCCTTTAGTGGTAATTATGGGCCTGAAGTGATGAAGACGGCCGAAAAACTAGTAGAAAATAATTGGATCTCGATTTTAGGTTCTGATACACATCATATGATGCATATACAGCTTTTCCAAACGCTAAAAACAAATCCTGTGATACAGCGTTTATTAAATGAAGACAGCCTCCTCAATTCAAAACTATGAGAAAGTATTTAAAATTCATCTTTTCCTTTTCAATATTAATATGCAGCCTGAGCACACTCTTTGCTCAGACCCAGGAATATGTAGATTACTGGGATAAAGATCAAAAGCAGATGAGAAGTAAAGGAGTATATGAAAGGGGCAGTGAAAGTGGAAAATGGTTGTTTTGGTACCCCAATGGAAAACTGATGGAAGAAGCGAATTATACTCGGGGGAAATTGGATGGAAGCGTGATCAGGTATTATGATAATGGCCAGATCAGTGAAGAGGGCTTTTTCAAAATGGACCTTCAGGATTCGACGATGAAAAGCTTTTATCGCGACGGAAAACCTATTTCTACCGGAAGCTATAAAATGGGTAATAAAATAGACGAATGGATATACTATTCGAGAGATGATCAATTCTATTTAAAGGAAAACTATGATAGTACCGGGAATAAGTATGTGATGTATTTTAAAGACGATCAGGGAAATGTCTTAATAGAGAATGGGAATGGAAAAATGATTGAATATTACCCGAGTGGAAGCGTACGTTCAGTTTATCCTTACACAGAAGGCATAATTGAAGGAAGCTTCGTCGAATTTTATCCGCAAGGCGATACCGCTGTTATTGGATATTATAAAAATTTATTGAAGCTTGGGGAGTGGAAGTATTGGCATATTAACGGATTGCCTTCTATGCTGGCACATTACACGCGCGATACATTAAATGGATCTTTTGCTTCCTATTATGAAAATGGAAATGTTAAGACGATCGGAATTTATGATATGAATAAAAAGGTCGGCGGATGGACCTGGTATTTTTTGGAAGGTGGTGTTGATATGGAAGGAAATTTCAAAGACGATCAACCGGATGGAACATGGAAATATTATCACCCTAATGGTCAGGTATATTATGAAGGGGAGTTTGTCGACGGAAGAAAAGAGGGAGAATGGAATTATTATTATGCCTCGGGGAAATTATGGAAAAGAGGAGAATTTCTGCGAGGGGAGAAGACAGGCGTTTGGAGCTATTATTCTGAAGGAGGAATAAAAGCACAGGAAGGAGGTTTTTTAAATGGGAAAGAGAATGGACTATGGACCTCATGGTTTCAAAATGGGGAAGTGAATGATAAAGGTTCCTTTCTAGAAGGTAAACTGGATGGTAAATGGGAAGGATGGTTTCCAAACGGAAATCCGAAATATTCAGGGAATTGGACCGCAGATCAAAAATCCGGAGCATGGAAATATTTTGATGAAAAAGGAGCACTTAGAGAAGAGGGTTTCTATAATGATGGAGAGAAAGAAGGTATCTGGAGAACCTATAATTCATATAGCCAAATCGAAAGTGAAGGGGCCTTTGTAAATGGGAAACCGGATGGTAAATGGGTTTATTATTACTCAAACGGAGCCTTATGGAAAGAACAGAATTTTAAATTAGGAAGACTCCACGGAACCTCACTTCAGTATAATAACCGGAATCAGGTGGTCGAAAAAATCCAATTCAAGGATGGACTTAAACACGGAGAATATATCTTATATGATGATTATGGAAAGGTCATTTCTAAAACAGAATTTGTAGAAGGAAAAGAGAAGAGCAAATTAGCTCCCCAAAAAAAATAATTAATCCGCTTTGCTGCTTAACATTTATATAGGATTTTAATGAAAATCAAAGAACTATGTTTTAGGAAATAAAGAAAAACTGTATCTTTGCACTTCTTTTTAGAGAAGTTTATTTAAAAGGAGGGGTGCTACCCCTCTTTTTTGTAGGATATGATTGAGGAAAAAAACATACGAGAATTAGCTGAGGAACGACTGGCTACCTTTGATGGTTTTATTGTTGAATTGACGGTAAGCGCCGCAAATCACATTAAATTATTGATCGATGCGGACCATTCTGTGTCGATCAGCGAATGCATGTCGGTGAGTCGGAATATTGAGCATAATTTAGATAGGGAAGTAGAGGATTTCTCCCTGGAAGTATCTTCCGCCGGATTAGATCAACCCTTCAAACATCTTCGACAATATGTAAAGAATATTGGTCGTGAAGTTAAGGTACTTGATCTTAATGATAATAAATATGAAGGAGTACTTAGTTCCGCAGATGAAAATTCATTTAGTGTATTAAGTAAAAGAAAAGAGCGAATTGAAGGACGTAAAGCGAAACAATGGGTGGAAGAATTGCATACCTTTAAATACGCAGAAATAAAACAAACTAAAGTGATACTATCATTTAAATAGAATAAAATGAATACCGTTAATTTAATCGACTCATTCTCAGAGTTTAAGGAATTTAAGAATATTGATCGTCTTACCATGATGCGTATTCTTGAAGATGTATTCAGAAACATGATCATTAAGAAACATGAAACTGATGAGAATTTTGATATCATTATCAATGTAGATAAAGGTGACCTCGAGATATGGAGGAATAGACTTATCGTTGATAACGGAGAGGTAGAAGATGAGAATCGGGAAATAGCCTACAATGATGCTGTAAAGATCGAACCTGATTTTGAGATTGGGGAGGAAGTTTCTGAAGCCATTACATTTGAGCATTTTGGAAGAAGAAATATTTTGTCTTTAAGACAAAACCTTGTTTCTCGGGTAATGGATCTTGAAAAGGATAATATCTACCAAAAATATAAAGATCAGCTGGGCCAGATCATTACCGGTGAAGTGTATCAGGTGTGGAAAAAAGAAATTCTTGTACTGGATGATGAAGGGAATGAATTGATCTTGCCAAAACAAGAACAGATCAAATACGATTACTTCAAGAAGGGAGACGCAGTAAGAGCCGTTGTTGCGAAAGTAGAAATGCGCTCAAACAGTCCTGTTATTATCCTTTCCAGAACGGTTGCCGAATTTCTTGAGCGTTTATTTGAGCAGGAGGTTCCTGAAGTTTTTGATGGTTTGATCACTATTAAGAAGATTGTTAGAGAACCGGGAGAAAGAGCAAAAGTGGCGGTAGAATCATATGATGACAGAATCGATCCGGTAGGCGCGTGTGTTGGTATGAAAGGATCCAGAATTCACTCTATTGTCAGAGAATTGAAAAATGAAAATATCGATGTAATCAATTATACCGATAATATTAACTTATATATACAACGATCATTGAGTCCTGCAAAGATCACTTCTATTGAGATCAATGAAGACGAAAAAAGAGCGGATGTTTTCTTAAAACCTGATCAGGTATCACTTGCTATAGGTAAAGGTGGTTTCAACATTAAATTGGCCAGTAAGCTTACCGGCTATGAGATTGATGTTTACCGTGATGCAGAACAATTTAATGATGATGTGGATTTGGAAGAATTTGCAGATGAAATCGACAGCTGGATCATCGACGAATTAAAAGCCGTTGGTTTAGATACTGCGCGTTCGGTCATTGAGTTAGACGATGCTGATCTTGTTAAAAGAACAGATCTTGAAGAGGAAACTGTAAAAGAGATTAAGAAAATATTAAAAGAAGAATTGGAATAATTGTTATTTTGCAAGAGTTTAGAATTAATTTTTAATCGGGTTATTAGAAGAAGTAATATATGTCAAGAGTCAAAACAGAAAGACTTAAACAATTAGCAACAAAGGCAAACATCTCTGTTGAACGTATCATAGAGTTTTTGCATGATAAAGGAATAAAAGAAGATTTTAGTCCTAACACTAAAATAATACCCGAATGGCATGAAATGATCATGAAGGAATTTTCTTCTGACAAGGATCTAAAGGATAAGTCAAGCCAAATTGGTTCTAATCGAAAGGAAAGAAAATCCATTGCAATTGATACCGTTTCAAATAGAGATGAGCTTCCGCCTAAAGAAAGCCCTGTAGAAAAAGTGGCTGAAGTTAAGAAAGAGGAAGTTAAAGAAAGCCCTGTAGTAAAGCCTGAAATCAAAAAATCAGGTCCTACGGTAGTTGGTAAAATTGATCTTGACAAGCACAGTGCTAAACCAAAACCTCAGGTAAAAGCGGAAGAGAAAAAAGAGGAAAAGCCTGAAGAAGTAAAAGAAATTACTCCTCCAAAAGTAGAAGAGAAAGAAGTTGTAGCAAAAGTTGAAAAAAAGGTTGAGGAAGCAAAAGAAGAAAAAGTAGAGAAAAAGGCTGAAGAAAAGCTAAAAGAAACACCTAAGGAAAAGGTTGAAGAAGTAGATCCTAATGCCACCATTAAAGCCCGTGCTGAAAGATTAGTGGGGCCGACCGTGTTGGGAAGAATAGTACTCCCCGAAAAAGCTAAACCCACACCTGCGGCAAGTTCCAGGGATAAGGAAGTGGGTAGAAAACCAAAAAGAAAACGAATTCAAACTCCAAAGGTTGATGTCACAAAAGTGGCGAATAAGAATGCAGGCCCAAGAGTTGACAAGAGAAAGCGTCCGATAACGCAAAAACCTGAATTAACGGAGGCTGAAATACAAAAAGAGATTAAAGAAACGCTGGCTCGTTTATCTTCAAAATCTAAAAACAAAGGAGCTAAGATCCGACGTCAGAAAAGACAGGATCGAGATGAATGGGAAGAAGAAGAGCAACGCATGTTAGATGCGGAAAGAAATATTTTGAAGGTTACGGAATTCGTAACTGTTTCTGATCTCGCCTCTTTAATGAATAAAACACCAAATGATATTATTGCTGCTTTAATGTCACTCGGGATCTTCGCATCGATCAATCAACGATTGGATGCAGAGACCATGACTATTATTGCCGATGAATTTGGTTATAAAGTTGAATTTACGACAGCAGAAGTTACCGAAACGATCGAAGTTGAAGTGGATAAAGAGGAAGATCTCTTGCCACGCGCTCCTATTGTTACGGTAATGGGTCACGTTGATCATGGTAAAACATCCCTGCTTGATTATATAAGAAAGGAAAATGTGATCGGTGGAGAAGCCGGAGGTATCACTCAGCATATTGGTGCCTATAGCGTTAAGGTAGGAGAGGATAAACAGATCACCTTCCTTGATACTCCGGGTCACGAGGCATTTACCGCCATGCGTGCCAGAGGAGCTCAGGTG
>JAHECK010000152.1 GCA_024641785.1 Flavobacteriales bacterium
ACAGACCCCAGATAAAAGCCAGACCGAAAGACAAAGAAGTAAATAATCGATCATCAGCAGCTGAATGAAGTAAGTTCTGATTGGCATAGGCTAAAATAAAATCTAATAAACCCGATCCGGCAAAAAGAATAAAAGGCCAAAAAATATTCTTTATTTTAAAGCCTGAATCTCCTTTAAGACTAGTATAGTAAATCCCAAAAATGGCCAGAATAACACCTATAACTTGTAAAAATTTCAAATGTTCATTAGGATAAATGATAGCCAGCAAAACGATAGGAATCAACATCGACATTTTTGATGCATTGGAAGAAACAGAAACACCCATTTCCTGAGCTGTTTTGGCCATCAAATAAAACAAACTAATAAATAATAGTGAAAGAGAAATGGCGAAGAACCACCACTCATTGGGAATGGTGAAGAAAGAATTAAAACTTTCTACTTGAACAAAACCTGATGCAGCAGCAATTAAATAATTGACGACAATGGCAGGGAGCAATTGCACATTATATTTACCAAAATAGCTAAAAAGCACATAGATGGAAGACGAACATAAGATACTTAAAGCTAAATAGATCATGGATTTTTATAATAGTCTATATGATCTCCTCCTAATATCTCACTAATGATCGGACGAAGTTTTAATTCCGGAGCCTTTACTCCATTGCAAAAAAATGGAAGTCCTCGGATCACACGAGCCTCATCCCATAAGTTGTTTTCAATAAAACGGTCTAAGGTAAAGCGACCTCCTTCTATAATCACCGATTGGATGTTTCGCTCGAATAAAGCCCTTAAAAGTTGTTTTAAAAAATCTTCGCCTTTATTCAATTTTATCCATTCGATGTTTTCGATCTTTCTTTCTTCTCTATAATTAAAAACAAGTGTTTTAGCCTGATCATTGAAGATATTCCATCTCTTTACGCCCTGTTCAGAATACAAACTGTTTTCAGTATCGATAAGTATACGAATCGGATTTGGGCCTTCAACCTCACGCGTTGTTAGTGTTGGATTGTCAAGCGTCACAGTATTCTTTCCAACCAAAATGGCACTTTCTTCCGCCCTCCAGATATGACTCAGTCGTTTGCATTTTTCATTACTGATCCAATTGATTCTTGTTAGCGAATCATTTCTTTCCATGTCTAAATAACCATCGGCCGACTGGGCCCATTTTAAAAGTATATAAGGTCTTTTTTTCTCATGAAAAGTGAAGAATCTACGGTTTACATTACGCCCTTCTGCTTTTAAAACACCCACTTTAACTTCAATATGATTCGCTTCTAAATGAGCAATCCCTTTACCTGCTACCTCAGGATTACTATCCAGATTAGCAACGACCACTCGCTTTAATTGATGTTTTACAATCAGATCAGCACAAGGTGGAGTTTTGCCATGATGCGAACAGGGTTCGAGGTTCACATAAAGGGTACTCTCCTTTAATAGAGATTTATCTTTTACCGATGCAATGGCATTCACTTCGGCATGTGCATCTCCGTATTTTTTATGAAATCCTTCTCCTATAATAAGATTATTGTGAACGATCACACAGCCAACCATCGGGTTAGGTGCAACATAGTAGGACCCTGAACGCGCCAGTTCAAAGCAGCGACTCATGTAAATATTATCCTGATTCATAAGTGGCTAAAATACAAAACTACCCGGCTTAATTTTATATTTTAGTTGCCCGATAATGAGCATTAAAATTCATGATAACAGCCTTAAAAGTTTAAGAGCTTATTTTAATGATAAGCTACGTGGAATTTACGCGGAAGAAGAGTTGTCAAGTCTGTTTTTTATCGGTCTCGACCATTATTTAAAAATCTCCCGTATTCAATATTTATCCCATCCTGAAGCTACTGTAAGTGAATCAGAAATTTTGAGAATTCGGCATCTGGCAAAAGAACTTCGCCTGGAAAAGCCCATTCAATATATCCTTGGTGAATGTACATTTATGGATCTTAGTATTAAAGTCAATGAGCATGTCTTGATCCCTCGTCCAGAAACCGAAGAGATCGTAGATTCAATTATAAAACAAAATATAAATCCTAAAACGATCATCGATTTTTGTACAGGTTCAGGTTGTATTGCTTTGGCTTTAAAAAAGAATTTCACTAACGCGGAAGTGACGGGTATCGATATTAGCGAGAAAGCCCTCTTGATCGCAGCAGAAAATGCAGTCATAAATAAACTAAATGTAAATTTTGTTCAGGATGATGTGCTGTATTTAAAAAAGACGCTTTCAAATGTCGATCTGATCGTTTCTAATCCACCTTATGTGAGGGACATGGAGAAGGAAATGATGAGTAAAAATGTTTTGGAATATGAGCCTGGATTAGCACTATTTGTAAGAGATGAAGATCCACTTGTCTTTTACCGCACATTAATCTCCATCGCTGTTGAAAAGTTAAATGAGCATGGCTGGATTTTTATGGAAATCAATGAGAAATTTGGAAAGGAGATCATCGCTTTGATGAAAGGGACAAAAAAGTTTATTAATTTGGAATTAATGCAGGATCTTAATAATAAAGACCGTTGGGTTTCAGGACAAAAAAAGAATTGATAGTGGATGTAAAGCAACGCATAGATGAATTGGTTAAGCTGCTTAATGAGCACAATTACAACTATTATGTATTAAATCAATCCTTGATAACGGATTATGAATTTGACCAGTATCTCAAGGAACTAGAAAGTTTAGAGCATGCTCATCCGGAATTTAAAGATGAAAATTCTCCTACAGTTCGTGTTGGAAGCGATATTGTAAAGTCATTTAATACTGTGAAGCATCGTTTTCCAATGGTTTCTCTCAGTAATTCCTATTCGAAGGAAGAGATAATGGAATTTGATGAGAGGGTGAAAAAGGTGATTGAAGATAAAGTGGAATACATTCTTGAACTTAAATACGATGGTGTCGCTATTGGAATAAATTATAAAAAGGGGAAATTGTTTCAAGCAGTAACTAGAGGGGATGGGACACGAGGAGATGTGGTGACTCAAAATGTGCGTACGATCCGAAGTATTCCATTACAATTACGAGGGAATGATTATCCTGACGATTTTGAGATCCGAGGGGAGATCTTTATGCCATTGGCAGAATTCGAACGCATCAATGAAGAAAGAGTAGAAATAGGAGAAGAGCCTTATGCTAATCCCAGAAATACCGCTTCAGGAACTCTTAAAATGCAGGATTCTTCAATTGTTTCACTGCGAAATTTAAATGGATTCATTTATGGCTTTTATGCAAATGCCAATCCTTTTTCAACCCATTATGATAGTATAAAAAAAGCAGCAGAATGGGGATTTAAAATTCCGGTCATTAAAAAAAGAATGATCGAAAAAGCGAACACGATCGATGAGATCATTTCATTTATCGATTATTGGGATACTGAAAGAAAAAATCTTGATTTCGAAATTGATGGGATCGTGATCAAAGTAAATAATTACCATCAACAGGATGAATTAGGCTTTACAGCTAAATCACCTCGTTGGGCGATTGCTTATAAATTTAAAGCTGAGCAGGTTTCTACCCAACTCGAATCGGTTTCCTATCAAGTTGGACGGACCGGTGCGATCACTCCTGTAGCCAACCTAACTCCAGTTCATTTAGCCGGTACTACGGTCAAACGCGCTTCCTTGCATAACGCAGATCAAATTGAACGACTAGATCTTCATATCGGCGATGAGGTTTTTGTAGAAAAAGGAGGAGAGATCATTCCGAAAATAGTAGGAGTGGACCTAAGTAAACGCGGTCCTAATCTTAAACAGGTCGAATACATTACGCACTGCCCTGAATGCGGAACAGAATTAGTGCGAAAAGAGGGTGAAGCACATCATTATTGTCCAAACGATATCTCTTGTCCACCTCAGATCACTGGCAAGATCGCGCATTTTATCTCTCGTAAGGCGATGAATATCGACGGTTTAGGAAATGAAACAATCGAACAGTTCTATAAAGCCGGATTACTAAATAATTTTGCCGAACTCTATCATCTTAAAAAAGAAGATATGCTTCCCTTGGAAAGGATGGCAGAAAAATCGGCCGATAATATTTTAGCCGGACTGGAAGCTTCTAAAAGTGTTCCGTTTCCACGAGTTCTTTATGCCCTGGGAATTCGTTATGTGGGAGAAACCGTAGCAAAAAAACTAGCACTGCATTTTAAAAATATAAATGTCTTAATGAAGGCAAGTTTCGAAGAATTGATTGCAGTAGATGAAATAGGAGAACGGATCGCGGAAAGTATCATCAATTATTTTTCGATCGAACAACATATTCAACTTATCGATAGTTTAAAACAAAGTGGATTATGCTTCGAAATAGTAGAAGAAAAAAGAGAAGGTCCTCAGTTACTAAGTGGATTGAAGATCATTATTTCGGGAGTTTTTACTCAATTTAGCCGAGATGAGATCAAAGCGCTTATTGAAAAAAATGGAGGTATTTTAAGTAGCAGTATTTCCAAAAATACCGATTATCTTGTAGCCGGAGATAATATGGGTCCGGCGAAGTTGGAAAAGGCGCAAAAGCTGGGACTAAAGATTATAAGCGAAGATGAATTAATTAGAATGATCGAAGGTAAATGAGTTTTCTAAATACGATAAAGCAAAAAATTGGCAGCTATTTTCTTGGTAGACTAAAAGAAAATGATCGCGATGTAAACACACGTAATTTTGAATTGTCAAAATCGATTGGCTTGCTTTTTAATGCAAAAAGTGAATCTGACTTCATCCTTGTAAAGCAATATCGAAAACATTTACAATCAGAATATGGTATTAAACAGGTAGAAGCTTTGGGTTGGATCAATGAGAAGGAAATGCCTGATTTTACTGTTACCCAAAGAGGTTTTACATTTATAAATGAAACACAAACCAACTGGCATCTTAAACCGGAAGGTGAAGAATATGTGAAATTTGTAAACAGTTCTTTTGATATTTTGATCGATTTGAGTTTTGACGAGATCATCAGTCTGCGTTTTGCTTTGGTCCAGTCAAAAGCTCAAATGAAAGTAGGAAGATATCATGAGAAGGATTATCAATTGTATGATTTAACCTTAAACTTAGCTGATAACACCTTACTTGATGAATACCTTCGACAGGCAGACAAATATTTAAATTTAATAAAACCATAAATGAGATCATTAAAAGGACTTGGCGTGGCAATGGTCACTCCCTTTGATAAAGAAAAAAATGTAGATCTTGTGGCACTTGATAAACTAACACATTATTTAATCGATAATGGTGTTGATTACCTCGTTGTTCAGGGAACTACAGGCGAATCGGTTACGCTTTCAAATAGAGAGAAATTGGAAGTTTTAAATCGAATATTGAAGGTGAATAATGGAAGACTTCCTGTAGTTTTAGGAATGGGAGGAAATAACACCATGGCTTTGATTGAAACGATCAAATCGACCGATTTTACAGGAATCGATGCCATTTTATCCGTAGCACCTTATTATAACAAACCTACTCAGGAAGGGATGTTTCAACATTTTACTGCTATAGCTGATGCCAGTCCGGTTCCGGTTATTTTATATAATGTACCGGGAAGAACGAGCTCAAATATACTTCCCCCTACAGTTTTAAGATTAGCAAAACATTCAAATATTGTGGCTATAAAAGAAGCTTCAGGAAGTTTTGATCAGTTTATGGAGATTATCATGAAAAAGCCAAAAGGATTTTTAGCGATCTCGGGAGATGATGGAATTACACAACCATTTATCGCTATGGGTGGTGATGGCGTTATTTCAGTTGTTGGAAATGCTTACCCAAGAATTTTTTCTGACATGGTACATGCTGCCTTAAAAGATGAAATGGAACGATCCCGTAAACTCCATTATAAGATCCTGCCTATTATTCCATTATTATTTAAAGAAGGGAATCCCGCCGGGGTGAAGGAAGTACTGAAAAAAATGGGGATTTGTGATCATTATGTGAGGTTACCTTTAGTAACAGTTTCAGAAGGACTAAAAAATGATCTGTTAGCTGAATCGGAAAAATTATAAGAAAACGCTAAATTATGCATATGGAAAAAGAAGTAATTGATCGAATTGAAGATCTCCTTCAAAAACAAAGTATGCATAAATCGGCAATGCTTAATTTGTCTGCAAACGATCGTATCGAAAGGATCATACGTATTCGAAAAGCAATGTGGGATTATCGGTCAGCGATTCATGAAGCCCTTTATAAAGATTTTAGAAAAGCAGAGTTAGAAGTAGATATGACCGAAATTTATGTGGTCATTAGCGAAGCAAACAATGCGATCAAGAATTTAAAAAAGTGGATGAAACCACAACGAGTTCCGACACCTATCAACATGATCGGGACAACGTCGAGTATTCTCTATGAACCAAAAGGAAATGTGCTGATCATCGCACCATGGAATTTTCCAGTTAATCTTGTTTTCGGC
>JAHECK010000153.1 GCA_024641785.1 Flavobacteriales bacterium
AATTTCAATTAAAATATAAAGAGCAGCAGGTAATCGATCAGTTTACTCGTTTAGGACATTTGGAGGTTAAGGATTGGAATCCGATCATCGCTGCCCCGGAAACTAAGAATTACCGAAACAAACTCGAGTTTACTTTTTCTAATAGAAAATGGTTAACGATCGAAGAAATTCAATCTGAAACAGAATTTATTGATCGAAATGGACTTGGTTTTCATATTCCGGGTGCCTTTGATAAAGTTGTAGATGTAAAAGAGTGCCATCTTCAAGGAGAGCTATCTAATGCTATCCGATTGTTTGTAAGGTCTTTCACAAAAGAAAATGATTTCAGCTATTTTGATTTACGTGAACAAAAAGGATTATTAAGAAATTTAATGATCAGAAACTCAACTATTGGAGATCTGATGGTCGTCGTTATTTTCTTTGAGAACGATGAAGAAAAAAGAAACTTATTATTGAATGCACTGGCTAAGAATTTTCCTGAAATTACTTCTTTGATGTATGTAATAAATGAAAAGAAGAATGATAGTATGTTCGATCAGGATTTTATAAGCTTTTCAGGAAATGATCATATTATTGAGCAACTAGGTGAGTTGAAGTTTAAAATAGGTCCTAAATCATTTTTTCAGACTAACTCACTTCAGGCAAATACCTTATATAATGCAGCTATTAATTTCGCCAGTATTACGAAGGATGATGTTGTATATGATCTATACTCGGGTACGGGTACCATTACAAACATAGTTGCTCAGAAAGCCAAAAAGGTAATTGGAGTTGAACAAATTGAAGAGGCTGTTTTAGCGGCAAGAGAGAATTCAAAGCTTAATTCTATAGAGAATACTGTATTTTATACTGGAGATACAAAGGATGTATTAAATGAGACTTTTTTCAAAAAGCATGGGAAACCAGATGTTATCATTGTTGATCCACCAAGAGCAGGATTGCACGAAAAAGTAGTATTAGAAATTTTAAAAGCAGCTCCTGAACGCTTTGTTTATATCAGTTGCAATCCAGCCACACAAGCTCGAGACCTTTCATTAATGAAGGATTATTACAGTATAGAAAAGGTGCAAGCTGTGGATATGTTTCCACAAACGCATCATGTTGAAAATATTGCTTTTCTGATAAAAAAATAAAACTGCATTGAAATGTCTTCTTCTGCAAAAAGTGGAATAAGGTTGGTGTATATAAGTCGTATTCATTTCAATTAGCTTTAATTGAAGTACTTTTAGTCGAAATTATCATAGATAATACAATGGCAAATATTTTTGAATTTGAAGGGATGATCCCTGTGATACATGAAAGTGCATTTATTCATCCAAATGCTACTGTTACTGGAAATGTAATTATTGGAAAAGATGTGTACATAGGTCCCGGAGCTGCGATTCGTGGAGATTGGGGACAAATTATCATTTCTGACGGCTGCAATGTACAGGAAAACTGCACTATTCATATGTTCCCCGGAACTACCGTTTTATTAAAAGAGGATGCCCATATCGGTCATGGAGCCGTTATTCATGGGGCAACGATTGGAAAGAATGCGCTTATAGGAATGAATGCGGTTGTTATGGATGATGTGATCATTGGGGATGAATGTATTATTGGGTCCATGGCTTTTGTGCAGGCCAAGAGTGAGATCCCAGATAGAAGTATTGTCGTTGGAAATCCTGGTAAGATCATAAAAAAAGTAAGTGATGATATGGTGGCCTGGAAAAGTGAAGGAACACGATTATATCATAAACAACTACCAAAGCAATGCCACGACACATTAAAGGCATGCGATCCGTTGAGAGAAATTCCTAAGAATCGGAAAATCCAATCTCAAAATTATAAACCTTGGAAATCTAAGTAATTGAGCTTCTTTAAGACATCAGTACATACTAAAAGGATATTACACCTTGCCTGGCCTATAGTTATCGGTCAACTTGGGCACATGATCGCTGCCATTGCGGATAATGTAATGGTTGGACATCTTGGTAGTACTCCATTAGCTGCTGTTGCATTTGCAAATACGATCAATTCCATGATCATGTTATTTGGAATTGGTGTTGCGATGGGTCTTACTCCTTTAATGGGAAGTGCGCATGGGAAAAAAGATGAAAAGGAAAAGGCCTCTTTATTTAAACATGGATTAGTAAGTAATATTATTGTAGGTGTTGCACTTACTACATTGATGCTTTCTTTAATTCCTTTGATGCCTTATTTTGGACAACCGGAGGAAGTGATAGAAACGACGATCCCCTATTATATAATGATCTCAATTTCTATCCTTTTTACCATGCTATTTTTTCACTTCAAGCAGTTTGGGGAAGGGATCTATATTACAAAACCAACCATGCTGATTACCATTGTAGCCAATGTATTGAACATCGGGTTCAATTTCATTTTTATTTATGGCATGTTTGGTATTCCGGCCTATGGCGTATTGGGAGCTGGTATCGCCACGCTGATCTCAAGAATACTTATGGTATTGATGATCTTTGTCTATTTTAGATTTAGTCATTTAAAAATCTATTTTCAAACTTTTGGAAACCATTATTTTAGCTGGAAAAAACTTTGGCATATCCTTAAAAACAGCCTTCCAATCGGTTTTCAATTGATCATTGAAGTAAGTGCCTTTGCATTCGGAGCTATCATGATTGGATGGTTAGGAACAATACCTCTTGCAGCTCATCAAATAGCAATAAATTTAGTCTCTATCACATACTTAGCTGCGAGTGGAATTGCTGCAGCCACAACTATTAGGGTTAGTAATCTACGAGGCTTGAATAAGAATAAACAAGTATTCCAAGCAGCAAATTCGGGAATCAAGATCACCTTTGTATTTATGATCATTGCTTCAATTCTATTCTTGATTGGAAATCGCTTTTTACCTTCCCTATATATCAATGAAGAACCAGTGATAGAACTGGCTTCCAAACTTATATTTATTGGGGTTTTATTTCAATTGGTAGATGGATTGCAAGTGGTAGAGCTCGGTATACTTAGAGGTTTGAATGATTTAAAGATTCCGACCTATACGACCGCAATTGCCTATTGGATAGTAGGCTTGCCAACGAGTTATATTGTTGGAATTCATTACGGTTTTGGAGCTGAAGGTGTTTGGATCGGATTTTTAGCAGGCTTAAGCGCGTCAGCATTAATGTTATTTATGCGCTATTCGATCATTAAAAAAAGAATTTTAACTACTCCCTGATTATGGATTTTAAAAACCTTCGCATTAATCAGGCTATTTTAATTGATTATTTATATTTGCAGCAAATTAAAATTATAATAAAATGGAAACTGAAAATAATAAAGATGTAGCTGGACCGGTAGTTTTTGCATTTACTTTAGCTGCCTTGTTAATTGCTGTTATTTGGGCATTAAGTTAGGTCCTTAAATTCATAGATTCTTTCAATCATTAGAATCATCTTCTTCTGAAAAAGTTTTATTAATAATATAACTTCGTATTAATGCCTTTATTTTTGAATTTGCATTTACATCGCTGTAATCGATCACCAAAAAATAGCGTCCAATTTAGGCCGCTTTCTACTGAGTGCAAAATCTTATTTTAATAGGATTTAATCCTTCACAAATTTACGCGTAAGCGCTTCTCCATTTTCAAACAGTAAACGAAGAAGGTAGATCCCGGAATTTAAGTCTGAAATGTCTATAGTGCTTTGAGTTGAGAGATTATTCACATTTAAAACTTGTTGTCCGTTAAGATTAATGATGCTAAGAGAAAAAGATTGACTTATTTCTTTATCTATGGCGATTGTTAAAAAACCGGAAACGGGATTAGGATAAATATGCACCGTGCTACTGTTCTCTTCAAGTTCCATAATAGCATCTGCTAATTGACAACCTTCCACTAGACAGCCGTATTCATCCACTTTGATGGCGATTGCCATAGAGACTCCATTTGGATAAACATTGCCGGGAAAACTGGTATAATTACCAGTGAGTATAAATCCCCCATCACTGGTAGAGGTAAATCCATTGATTTTTGTTTGTTGGTTTGTCGGTTCATTTTCTTCCCAACTTGGATGATCATAAAAACGATACCAAATCAAGTTACCATCAAAATCGGTTTTTATTAAAAAACCAAATAAGCCTCCATCATTCCCTCCTATGATAAAGCCATCACTTATCTTTTCCATTTTAGTGATGTAGTAATTTAATCCATAACCTTGATTTAATGGTAGATCATCATATAGGCTATGTATCCAGATTTCATTCCCTTGCTCATCAATTTTGGCAATCCAAATCGTGTTGTCAGGATTTGTTGGTTGATTACCTTCATTAATTTTTGGATCGGAATAGGACAAGACATAATTTGAATCATTGGCTTGTATTATCCAACCTGCTCGTATATGAAATCCATCTATTCCCGGATAATACCTAAATTCTTCATCTCCTAAGCTATCCGTTTTAATGATGACCATTTTTTCGTATTGCTGTTGGGTTCCAACATGGTAATATTCATTGCAGCCAATAAAGAAACCCCCATCATGGGTAGAGATCAAATTATAGGGGAGGGTCCGGCAATCATTCCCACAATAATAGTCCTGCTTCCATAGAACTTCGCCGTTGGTATGTATTTTAAGTAAGGAGCTATGAAGGGTATAATTGTTTGCTTGCATTCCGGCAGCTATAATCAAAGTCGTGTCATTTATTTTATTTATTATGCTAAATCGTCCGCCTCTTTCGCCAGTAAACTGATAAATATGGACGGATGTAGTGTCTGTAAAATCATCTGTAAAGTTGAATAGTGTAGGATATAAAATTCCGCCCTGTTCGCCAACGACAAGCCCTCCAATTATTCCAGGTAATGCTCCATTTGTATATTGAATCTCGGTACTTATTGCACTATCAACGTCAAAGACCCAACCCATTGTTGTATCACCCAAAATGCTAAATTCATGAAAGTATAAAGAATTCTCAAAAATCACATCTGATCTTCTCCCAATACTAATGAATGAACTGTCTTTTTCTATAATATGGAAGCCTACACTATTATATCTAAAGGAAGTATAAAACCGTTCCTGAGTCCAAGAAGTAAAACTAGTTACTGAAAATAATATGAATAAGATAATTTTTATAAACATCGTACTGTTCTATTGGATAATATGTAAGTAATTAATTTGTAATAACTAATTTTTGCACAGAGATAGCCTTTCCGTTTTCGAAAAGGGTGAAAATAAAAGTGCCACTTGACCAATTTGCTATGTTAATAATCTCTTGATTTGCTTTTTGGGATAATGGCTTATTTAACTTCAATTTACCATCACTATCTGTCACTTGTATTTGTACATCATCTCCAATATTGGAAATATCGTAAGCTAGAGTAAGGTATTCTTTTGCTGGATTTTGGAAAATTTTAATCATGCTTAGATCATCAGTTTTTGTCCGAACTACTTAACTCCTCACTCCTTCACAAACTTTTGTGCCGCTATTTCGCCATTGGGAAACTCTATTTGTAAGAGGTACATGCCTGGTTTAAGGGAGCGAATATCGTATTCCTTCATTTCTAAACTTGAGGAAGGAAAATAAAGCAATTTTTGTCCAGTTATACTGTAAATGCTAGTTATAAAGGGCTCATTTGTTTTACTAATTAAGGAGACTCTAATACTTTCCTTAGCAGGATTGGGAAAAACTTGAAATTGAACTTCGTTTATTTCATTTTCTCTAATAGCATCTGCTAATTGACAACCTTCAACTAGGCAGCCGAATTCATCTACTTTTATAGCTATTGCAGCAGCAATACCTGTTGGATAAATATTACCAGAAGAACTCGTATAATAACCCGTTAAAATATAACCTCCATCTGATGTTGCTGAAAATCCGTTAATCTGCGTCTCTTGCCAATCGGCTGTGTTTTCGTCCCATTCAGGGTGAAGATAAAAACGATACCATTGTAAAGAACCTTCAAAGTCAATTTTCACTAAGAAGCCGAAAATACCTGTACTTCCTCCAATCATATATCCATCTTCTATTTTTATCATTTTTTTAACGGTATAGTTATATCCATTTCCCCATACTGTAATTGGTAGTGCATTATAAAGACTATGTTCCCACAATAAATTACCCTCTAAATCAAACTTTACAACCCAAATAGTATTATCGGGATTCGATGGTTGATCAAATTCTGCAAAAGCAGGATCAGTGTAAGCCGTTATATAATTGCTATCATTTGATTGAATAACCCAACCTGCTCTAATATGATAATCTATATAGCCAGGATGATAACGATATTCTTCAAAACCCAATTCATCAGTTTTAATAATTACCGTTTTCTCATAAGCCATACTTCCAGAACCAGCAGAATTCCAAAATTCTTGACAAGTAAAAAAGTAACCTCCGTCAAGTGTGTTTTCAATTTGATAAGGCAATAGAATACA
>JAHECK010000154.1 GCA_024641785.1 Flavobacteriales bacterium
TGATAAATCAAATAGTGTACCCCTTAGCTTGTCGAAGGCGCTTAAACTACCCATCTACAAGCTAAGAAGGACATGAATTGTTACAATTTAGATCCTTCAAAAACCTTTGTAAAAAAAAAAGGCTCGCAGAGAGAAAGCGCTAAAATAGTGTGAAGCTTCATTTAACTATGCATTACTTTTTGATACAGCTTAAAAATAGTTCTTCAATTTATTTTTAGACTTTTTTATATTTCCTATTTGATTATATTTGCCCTGTTTTGGTATTAGTTGATGATGCAAAGTCAACTGATTAATAGGGAATCAGAATAGATCCAGATCTATGACTGAGCTTTACCCGAAGCCGTGAGTCCACCCCACATTGGGGCTTCATCTGCAAACCACTGTCCCGAGTGATCGGGATGGGAAGGATGGACGAGCCGGAAGACCTGCCAAAACAAGGTATTTCTTTTTCGGGCTAAAAAAAGAACTATTAATGAATATGCTTTCAAAAGCATTCAATTATTTTAGTAATGAAAATTTTTAGGCTGATGATAGCCATTGAACACCCACCACATAATAAATATGTGAATGTTAATTTGTGTTCGATTTTTAATAAAAGGAGGATCTTATCAGCTCTCCCTTCTCTTGCTTCCAACTCCTTAAGATCTTTTTCTTATCCGTCAATTTAGCCTACATATCATTATTGGCTTTTTGTTGAGCACTTCGCTTTATGCAAATGATAGTCTTATGGTATATACCTTGGACGATGTGACTATTATCGATTTTAAAGTCGATCATTCAGACTTGTTTAAAAATCTAAGTATCGATCTTAATTCAAATGCGATCGTATTGAGTTCAACCATTGAAGACGCATTGATGAATACCATGCCGATCTATTTTAAAAACTATAGTTATGGCGGAATTTCATCCATTGATTTTAGAGGAACAGGAGCAGAGCGAACCCAGGTCTTCTGGAATGGAATACCGGTTAATTCTCCAACCCTCGGTAGTTTCGATTTCTCGCTTTTACCTTCTTTTTTAATTAGTGAAGCGAAAATTCGTTTTGGCGGCGCTAGCCTTGTTGATGGTGCCGGTGGAATTGGCGGGAGTATTCAGCTAAATCAGAATACTGATTTTAATAAGAATGAACTTGTTTTTACAACAGGGATCGGTAGTTTTTCTAACTATTCAGGAGCGATCAAATCAAAAATTAAAGTAAATAAACTACTCAGCGATACCCGCCTTTTTTATCAGCAAGGAACGAATGATTTCACATTTACAAATACAAGTAAAAAAGGTCAGCCGCAAGAAAAGCGGTCAAATAATGAGCTTTGGAGATATGCATTGCAACAATCTCTTTCCTATACTTTAAATACCTCCTCGAGTATTGATTTTAATTTTTTATTTTCATCTATCGATCGCGATATCCCGTCTACCATCTCCTCAGAAGGAGCAGGTGCCGTTCAGCTAGATCAATTGTTTTTTGCTCAATTTGCTTACAATAAACTATTTGAGAACGATATGTTTTTGAAGGTCAGATCTTCCTTTCAAAATCAATTAAATAGCTATTCTAATGCCTTTACCGATGCCAATAATGTAGTAAATGGATGGAATAATAAGATCGATTGGGGAAAAGCATTTTCTGATAAAATAAAGATCAATTCTTCTTTTCGCTACGATCTCTATCAGGTAAATACACAAGGAACAGGAGTGGTTCAAGAGCAACAATATTCGCTTTTTGTGGCTAGTGATATAGCAATTTCTTCTTTTTTATCAAGCTCTTTTGGATTTAGAATAGAAGGAAGAGATGATCGCCTTTCTCCTTCAATGCCTTACTTAGGTTTGATCTTGCGACTACCTAATAAAAGTGGTTATTTAAAAGGAAGTGTTTCCCGAGTATTCCGTTTCCCAACGATTAATGAACGTTACTGGCAACCCGGAGCTAATCTCGACCTTGTGCCCGAAGAGGGATGGAATTATGAATTGACTTATAATCTGGAAAGGAAAAATGAAGTAGTTTCTTGGAATATTCAAGTTTCAGCCTTTTATGGACTGATCAATGATTGGATCCTATGGTATCCAAGTATTGAAAACCCTACTGTTTGGCAAGCTCAAAATGTTTGGCAAGTTGAAAATAGCGGAATCGAATTTGTTTCTGGTTTGGAATGGAAATTTTCTCCAAAATTAAAGATGAATTTGAAATTCCTATACTCTTTCAATTCAACACAAGTGGTAAAATCCATTAATAATGATCTCGATTTACAAGGAAAACAATTGATCCTGGTGCCCCGGAATTTAATTTTTATTCCCTATGATGTTACTTTTAAGTCCTTTTCATTTGGATTTAACTATAGTTATACCGGACTCAGATACAGCGATCGACAAAACACTATTTACCTCGATGCTTACCAATTATTGGACATTAATTTGTCCTATTCTTTAACCAAGTATAATCTTGATTTCACCTTTTTACTGAATAATATTTTTAATCAAAACTATCAAACTTATCCCGGACAGCCGATGCCGGGGACTAATTTCAATCTACAACTGACATGGAGAATAATTTAATGAAAAGAGCAGGCTTAATGCTATTTGTATCAATACAATTAATGGGGATTTATTCTTGCGACAAAAAAAATAATGATCCAAATGATCCAATTGCTCCTCCTTCAGAAAAAGGATTTTATGTAGTCTGTGAAGGTAATTTTAATTGGGGTAATGCCTCCATCTCAAATTACAATGAAAATAATGGAGTTCTTACAAATGACTATTTTGAATTAGTAAATAATTTCACTTTAGGTGATGTAGCTCAGTCTATTTTCGAAACAGATAATGAGTATTTGATAGTGGTAAATAATTCGTCAAAAATTGAAGTGGTCAATAAAAGTGATTTTACTTCCCTGATCACTATTACAGGATTAGGATCTCCACGTTATTGTCAGTCGATAAACGACTCGATCGCTTATGTGAGTGACATTTTGAATAATGCAATTTCTATCGTCAATTTTAAAACGGGAAACATCGACGGAAACATTCCTGTTGCCGGATGGTCTGAACAAATGGTAAAACATGCAGACAGTGTATATGTTAGCTTATATGATTCGCAATCGATCGCGATTATAAATTCATTAACGAATAGCATTGTTGGGGAAATAGCATTGGATCTTCCACCTTCGATAATACGTTTGGATAAAAATGGAAAATTATGGGTAACTGCAAGTGAATGGGGAGGAGTTTCGAAGTTATATCGAATTGATACAAGCACTCGAACAATTGAAAATGAATGGGAATTTACTCCTGATAATTCATTGTATCAAATAGCCCTTCCCGAAAATGGAAATTATATTTATCTGGCCACTTCAATAGGTGAGATCTATAAGTTTTCAATTATGGGAAGTTTCATAATTGCTCCAATATTTACAGCTAATTTAAATAGCTTATATTGTATGAATGTAAATGAGGAAGGAGAGATCTATTTAGGCGATGCGATGGATTATGTTCAAAATGGAACGATAAGTAAATACAACGAAAGTGGATCGATGCTATATTCGATCACATCAGGGATCAATCCTAATACTATCATCTTCCGCTAATTCTTTAATGCAATTAATTACTTCTTCAAACACAATGGGTTTGGAGAAGTATTGATCAAATCCCATTTTAATATATAAATCTCGATCTCCCGGTAATGCATATGCGGTTATTGCCACAAATTTAGACTTTGCATATTTTGGCATGCTTTTGAAATATGCGAGTAGATCTTTACCGTCTTTGTTTCCTTTACCTAAATTAATATCCAGAATACAAATGTTGTACACTTTTGATTCTCCAAATGCAATACAATCTTTTGCATTTTGAGCAACATCTACTTCAAAATCTTTTTCAAGTAGTTTTCTCAACAATATGGCACTGATGGCTTCGTCTTCAACTATTAAAATCGATTTCATATTTTTATTATTAATGACAATTATTATAAAGGTAGCAATATTGTAAAACGAGTTCCTTTATTCTTTTTACTTTCTACTATTATTTCACCATCTATTTTATCTAAATATTTTTTTACGATAGCTAAACCCAATCCGGAACCTTCAAAATGTCTGTTTATTCCTGTGCTTTCTTGCTCAAAAGCATCAAATAATTTAGCTTTAAATTCATTTGAAATTCCGATTCCAGTATCACTTATGATCAATGCCGCATAATTTCCTTTTTTTTCTGTTTTAATTTCAACATATCCACTGGATGTAAACTTGATCGCATTGCCAAGTATGTTATTGAAAACTTGATAGAAGAGATGTTCGTTCATAGGAACACATAACTCCTCCGTACACTGGACGATCCTTAATTCAAGTCCTTTTTGCTGGCATAAGATCCTAAATGAAGCAATATTGTTTTTTATAAATTGATTTAATTCTATTGCTTGCAAGTCCTCATTTTTAGGCAAGGATTCGAGTCGTGAAATGCTTAAAATATTATTGATCGTTTCTAGAAGTCTGAACCCACTTTTTTTCTGCAGATCCAGGTAGTAATTAATTTCTTCAGGAAGGCCTTCCTTTTCTAAAAGTTGAGTCACGCCTAAAATGCCATTTAATGGAGTTCGTACTTCATGACTCATGTTGGCAAGGAAATTTGATTTGAGTTTACTTGTTTCTTCAGCTTTATCTTTTGCCAATTTTAGTTCTTCTTCCTGTTTCTTTTGTCTGGTGATGTCGATTAAAACACCAGAGATCGTTTGCGGATTATTATTTAAATTATAAGAAATAGAAGCTCTTGCTAATAACCATTTTTCACTTTTGTCCTCCAACTTAACTTTTGTAGCAATTTCAATATTTTTATGTTTTTCAATAGAAAAGATCAATGATTGAGTGAAATTTAAAAGATCTTCATGATTCATTGCATTTTTAATGTATTCAATAAATTCAATAAGATCGTCCTTCCCTTTATAACCAACTAATTCTTTTAGTCTGGGAGAAAGATAAAGCGTTTTGTCTTTCGAAGTATATTCCCAAACCCCTTCTAAAGCTGTATTTGTGATTCTTTTTAAACGTTGCTCGTTTTCAGTAAGTGCAATTTGTGTGTAAATATTTTCCGAAATATTTTTGAGGAACATCGAAATTCCAAAGACTTCATTATTTAAAAATATCGGTCGAAATCGGGCATCTTGATATTCTATTTTCTCATTGCGACGAGTCCGGAAAATATAATGAAAATTCTCTCCTTTAAGTACCTTCCTGAATGCTACCTTAATTTTAAGGGAATTGTCTGTCGAGATATATTTAAAAATACTTTCTCCAATGGATGGGTTGGTAAAATATTGTTCATTGATCACTTTACGAGCAACATTATTTAAGGTAACAAATTCAAAATTTAAGTTGAGACTGATGATCTGTTCATCAGTATTATTAAGGATAGATTCTAATTCTGATTTTTGCTGTTCAATTTTATTTAAGTATTCAATTCGATCACCTATATCTCTGGTTATACCTAATATCCGCTTTAGTTTCCCTTTAGTGAAAACGGGATAAACATAGGTTTCACCATGCATAACGCTACCGTCTTTCTTTAGATAATCACCTCTAAAGATCATCGGTTTTTCTTTAGAATAATTAAGATAACCTTTGGAATCAGTAATCTTCTTCATTCTTTCACTCGATTCAGCTGTCATGGTTTTTTCAAGAGGAAGTTTAACGTATTCTTCGGGTTTAAAGCCTCTTTGCCGATAGATTGAAGAGCTGATGAAATTGATGACATGGTCGCTTTTTCGAGTCCAGATGACATCATTTAAATTGTCGGTGATAAACTTATATCGCTTTTTACTTTTTTTAAGTTCTTTTAAGGTTTCTGATAATTCTGAAATATTCCGTCCTATGATCAAATAACCTTCTACCTGCTTGTTTTCAATTAAAACGGTAGTTGTAAAATCAATGTGAATGTTTTTGACAGCAATATATCTTCTCGCTTCACCATCTTTATCTGCTTTTTGTAAAAGATCACGACTTAGTTCTTTAATCTTATCTGGAAAAACATCACTCCATCTTTGACCGGTAATAACATCAATTTTATATAAGGCCTTTAAAAAATTTTGAAAGGCAGGATTGATATAATCAATGCGATCATCAATATTGAGCAGGCAAATAAAATCACTTGAAAAAGCCATTACAGAATGAAGTCGCTTTTCTATGGACTTCATTTCAAAAGTTCGGTCAAGAACATTTTTTGATAATTCTAAATTGGCTTCCTTTAAATTCCTTACGAGAAGTTGTATATCAAGATTTAAGTAATTTAAAGCGTGATAAAGGGGGGTGAGATATGAATTGTCAGTATCATTAAAATTTAAAGGTTCGAAATTTTG